>CAMLNG010000090.1 GCA_946481195.1 uncultured Chromatiaceae bacterium | reverse complement strand
CCAGTTGCCCCGGGAGGTTAATTGATCAGTCATGATGTTCTCGTCGGTGAATCATTCGTTTTAATAATTATGTGGGTTGGCGGGCAACCTCGGTCCTGCTGTTGCACAGAAGACAAACAGAGGCAGCAGCAATGTAGAGGAAAGCAGTAGGTAAATGCAACCAAAAATCGCTGAGCATTGCGCCATTGCGGTTAGCAACAGGTTAGCAATGCCAGACTGCGGGAAGCATGGATACAGCGGGCATCCGGACTGGATTCATTGCCCGGCGACATTATCGTACTGAAACAAAAAAGCAACATTTTTGCGGTTGGCGTAACGCAGCGATGACGACTAAGGTTAGATCCAATGATGATGTCGCGTTCGGCAAGGAGTGAAGCGGTATGCGGTTTGGCTTTTTGCTGGTGTTTTGCCTTTGGCTGCAAATGGCCACAGCGAGCACAGTGGTGACTTTATACGCCTACCATCAGGCGCCGCCTTTTGTCATTAATGCGGATACCGAAACAGGCTTAAATTACGATTTGTTGCGGGCGCTGCAACAGGAATTAGGCGACCAGGTGCAGCTGCAATTGCGGCTGTTAAGCAGACCAGAACTGAATCAGCGGCTTGCAGCACAGTTACCGGTGATCGCGCTCTGGACCAATCCGGCCTGGTTTGCCGCGCAGGAACCGCCTTATTTGTGGTCCGCCACCTTGTTTTCTGACCGCGAAGTCTTTGTGTCTCCGCAACAACACAGCCAAAAAATCCAGCAACTGAGTGATCTGACCGGCAGCCGCATTGGCGCTATCCGCGGTTACAGTTATCCGGGGCTGAATGAACTCTTCGCCGAAGGCAAGGCCCAGCGCATTGATGCAGATTCCGACAAAGAAAATCTGGCGCTGTTACTGGAAAAACAACTGGAACATGTGGTGATCACCCGTTCCAGCTTTTTGTACTATGGCCGCCAGACCCAATATCTCGGCAAGCTGAAAATTACCGGCCAGCCTTATCCGGCGTATCGCCGGCAAATCCTGTTTACCCGTCATTATCAGGATTTATACCCGCAATTTGAGCAGGCGCTGCAACAACTCAGTCAACAAAAATACTGGCTGGACCGGCTGGCATTGTACGGCTTAAAACCGCTTTGACCGCCTTGCTTGCAGCAAGTGCAGTGGCTCAGTAGACTGGCGCCCTGTTTCGAACGGATGGCTTTTTATGCGTTTAGATAAATTTGTCTGTGATTGCACCGGACTGACCCGCAGCCAGGCTGGCAAGCTGATCCGGCAAGGTGAAATTCAGCTCAATGGCACTGTGTGTAAACAACCGGCGCAGCAAATCAAAGACACCGATCTGGTGCTGCTGGATGACGAACCGCTGCAACTGACCGGTCCGCGTTATATTTTGCTGCACAAACCAGCTGGTTATGTCTGTTCGACCGACGACCCGGACCACAACACAGTGTTTGTGCTACTGGACGAACCCAATAGCTACAAGCTGCATACGGTCGGCCGGCTGGATTTGGATACTACGGGATTGTTGCTGATCACCGACGATGGTCAGTGGTCGCATAAAATCAGCAGCCCCAAACATGAATGCGCTAAAACCTATCGTGCCTGGTTGGCTGATCCGGTTGAAGACAGCGCCATCGTTCAGTTTGCCGAAGGCGTGATGCTGCGTGGCGAAAAAACACCGACTAAACCGGCGCAGCTGGAAATAATCAGCCCGACCGAATGTCTGCTGACCATTCACGAAGGCCGTTATCATCAGGTCAAACGCATGTTCGCTGCCCTCGGCAATAAAGTGATACAGCTGCACCGCGAGCGGGTCGGCCCGCTGACGCTGGACGCCAGTCTGGCTGAAGGGGAATATCGCCATCTGACCACCGCAGAAGTTTCTCTATTTAATTGATCTGTTTTAAGTATTTAACCCTGACTAAGCGTCAGGGTTAAATACTTTGCTTGCCTGCCTGTTGTTCCAGCATCATCAGCCCCTGATTTACCCTCGGTACTGACCATCATCTCACCGCTGTGTTGGCATGCCAGTACTTTCTAATTAGAATTTTCTAATATATACTTATATTAAATTTATCTAATGCAAGTTATGGTCGCTATACTGTTCCTGTCGCAGGGAACTGCGGCTGAGGTGTAAGGCAAAACTTCTGGCCGCAATACACGGACAGCGCCAGCGCAACAAACCGGAGGCACTATGCAGATGAAACCACTGATACAGCAGCTGAGCATGTCAGTAACAGCACTTTTCACCACGCTGGTGTTGGCGCTGCAGCCTGTCACTGCCAATGCCACTGAGTGGCTGACTCTGACGCCACAACAGCAGCCGGTCTGGCTGGAATTGCCGGCGTTGGTGGAAGCGGTGGCACAATCGACCATTTCGGCCCAAACCTCGGGCCGCATTATCGAATTACCTTTTGATGTGAATGACTTAGTGCCGCAAGGCGCAGTGGTGGTGCGTTTTACCGATACCGAACAAAAAGCCCGGCTGGCGCAGGCGGAAGCGGCACTGAGTGAAGCGCAGGTGCGGTTTAGCGAGCAGGACAAAGAACTGAAACGGGTACAACAAATCCATCTGCAGGGTCTAGTCGCCAAAGCGGCACTGGATTTGGCGCAGGCGAATTTTAATGCTGCCAAAGCGCGGCAACAGCAGGCCAGCGCCGCCGTCAGCGCCGCCCGCGAGCAGCTGGAACAAACCGTGGTACGCGCGCCGTACAGCGGTATTTTGCAGCAACGGCTGGTGGAGTTGGGCGAACTGGCGACACCGGGTAAACCGTTATTAACCGGCCTGAGCCTCGAGCACTTGCGTTTAAGCGCCCAGCTGCCGCAACAACAGCTTCAGGTGGCGCGGCAAAGCAGCACGGCCGAACTGCAGTTATCTGATGGCAGTGTGCTGAGTTTAGGTGCGCCGGATCTAACCATAGCGCCGCAGGGCAACGCCCAAAGCCATAGTTTTCTGTTACGGCTGAAATTACCGGTCGCCGACTACAGCGCGCAGCAGCTGTATCCGGGCAGCTGGACCAAACTGAAGCTGCAAACCGGCAGTTTGCCACAGTTAGTGATCCCGGCGAGCGCCCTGTTGTGGCGCGGCGAAGTGGCGATGGTCTATCTGCAGCAGCCAACTCAACCCAGCCTGCAGCCGGTACGGGTGCAGAAACTGCGTGACCATCAACAAAATGAACATTACCAAGTGTTATCAGGCTTAAGCGCCGGGCAACAAATCGCACTGGACGCCAAAGCGCTGTTGCAGCAGGTGAGCAGCGCGCAGGAGTCACAATAATGCGGCTCGGCATCTCTGGCCGTTTAGCGGCAGCCTTTAAGCAAAATCAGATCACGCCGCTGTTGGCGCTGGTCAGTTTGTTGCTGGGGCTGTTTGCGGTGCTGGTCACTCCGCGCGAAGAAGAACCGCAGATTGAAGTCACTTTCGCCAACGTCTTTATCGCTTATCCGGGGGCGTCGGCTGCCATGGTCGAGCAACAAGTGGCGGTGCCTGCGGAGAAAATCATCGCTGAAATCGCCGGCGTCAAACATGTGTATTCAGTGTCTGAACCGGGTCGCACTGTATTAACTGTGCAGTTTGAAGTCGGTGAAAAACGCACTGACGCTTTGGTGCGCCTCTATAACGCTTTTTATGCCAAAGCCGACTGGCAACCGGCCGCCGCCAATATTGGCCCTGTGCTGATTAAACCCAAAGGCATCGACGATGTACCGGTGTTTGCCGTCACGCTGTGGAGTAAACAGTGGAGTAAAAACCCGCAACTGGGCCGTGCTGAATTACAGGCCGCCGCCAATCTGCTGGAAGAACAACTGCAACAGGTGCCCGGCAGCCGCGACATTTACACCATAGGTCGTCAGGCGGAGCAGGTCAGTGTACGGTTGGACCCGTCGCGGTTAAGCGCTTATCAGCTGTCTTTACCGCAATTAAGCCAGGCGCTGCAACAAGCCGGTACTGTGCGCAGCAGTCAGGCGATGCTGGCGCCGCAGCAATTAGTGCAGTTGGAAAGCGGCAGCTTTTTAAGCAGTGCTGATGAAGTGGCGCAGCTGGTGGTGGCGGTGCGCAGTGGCGCAAAAGGCGAGTTGTTGCCGGTTTATTTGCGTGATGTCGCCGATATCAGCCGTGGTGTGGCCGAGCCAGATACTTATGTGCAGCATCTGCAGCCGTCGGGTTCCGCTGGCACAGCGCTGAGTTCAGCTGCCGTCACAGTGGTGGTGGCGAAACAACCGGGTTTTAATGCGGTGGAGGTCACTGCCGCCTTGCAGGACAAACTGGCGCAGCTGCAACAAAGTTATTTAAGCCGCGATATCGAACTCAGTATCAGCCGGGATTACGGCGTCACGGCCAAAGACAAAGCCGACACCCTCATTCATAAGCTGATTTTCGCCACGGCTTCAGTTGTGTTACTGGTGGGCCTGGCGCTTGGCAAACGCGAAGCCATAGTGGTTGGGGCTGCAGTGGTGATCACGCTGGCGCTGACCTTATTCGCGTCCTGGGCTTATGGTTTTACATTAAACCGGGTGTCGTTGTTTGCGCTGATTTTCTCGATCGGCATCTTGGTGGACGACGCTATTGTGGTGGTCGAAAACCTGCATAGGCACTGGTTATTGGGTGGCAAACCACTGGCAGAAGCAGTACCGCTGGCCGTCGAAGAAGTCGGCAGCCCGACCATTCTGGCCACTTTCACTGTTATCGCCGCCTTATTACCCATGGCCTTTGTCAGCGGCCTGATGGGGCCTTATATGAGCCCAATTCCGCTGAATGCCAGCATGGGCATGCTGCTGAGTTTATTGGTTGCCTTTATTTTTACACCCTGGTTATTCCTGAAAATGTTCGCGCACCGCACGCCGGCGGCTGGTGCTCATCACGCGCAGGATGAAAAACTGGAGCATATCTTCCGCCGCCTGATGCAACCGATGCTGCGCGCGCGCGCCGGCCGCTCCAACCGGGTGAAACTGCTGGTTGGTTTACTGGCGGCTATCACCATGTCGGTGCTGCTGGTCACCAGTCAGCAAGTGGTGCTGAAAATGCTGCCGTTTGATAACAAATCCGAGTTTCAGGTGGTGGTGGATTTACCCGAAGGCAGCACGCTGGAGCAAACTCAGGCGGTGCTGAATCAGGTGAGTAATGCGCTTTTGACCTTACCTGAAGTCACTCATCTGCAGACTTATGCCGGCACCGCCGCGCCGATGAATTTTAATGGCCTGGTGCGGCAATATTATCTGCGTCAGTTGCCCTGGCAGGGCGATGTGCAGGTCAATCTGCAGGACCGTCATCAACGCGACGAACAAAGCCATGCCATTGCGCTGCGCGTGCGGCCACTTTTAAGCAAGCTTGAACAAAGCACCGGCGCCAGCATCAAGCTGGTGGAAGTGCCGCCAGGGCCGCCGGTGATGGCACCGCTGGTGGCTGAAGTCTATGGCCCGGACTATCCGGCACAGCTTAAGGCTGCCAGTGCATTACAACGGCAGTTTGCTCAAACGCCGCTGCTGGTTGATATCGACAGCACGGTCGAAGCACCGCAGCCGCGCTGGCAGTTAGTGGCCGACCAGCAAAAAGCCGCGTTGCTTGGCGTGTCGGTCGAAGCGATTAACCAGACTTTGCAGATGGCGGTGGCCGGTCAGACCGCGACTTTTGTCCGCGATGATCATAAACGTCAGCTGACACCGGTTGAACTGCAACTGGGCGAAGGTGTATTGGCCAGCTGGACTGCACTGGGACAGTTGCCGGTGGTGAGTCAAACCGGCCAGCTGATTGCGTTGTCGGAACTGACGCGCAAAGTCGAAACTACGCGGGAAAACACGATTTATCGCAAAGACTTACGCCCTGTGGTCTTTGTCACTGCAGATTTAGCTGGCGGCCCGGACAGCCCGTTATACGGCATGCTTGATGTCAAAGCCGCGTTGTCAGAGGAAAAAGCCACGCTGCCGCAACAACTGTTCAGTGTGCCCACAGATACCGACCAAATCAGCATCAAATGGGACGGCGAGTGGCAGATCACCTTCGAGACCTTCCGTGACATGGGCATCGCTTATGGCGTCGGCCTTATCATGATTTACCTGCTGGTGGTGGCGCAGTTTAAATCCTACGGCGTGCCGCTGATGATCATGGCGCCTATTCCGCTGACTATTATCGGCATCATGCCGGGCCATTGGCTGCTCGGTGTGCAGTTCACGGCGACGTCGATGATTGGCATGATTGCGCTGGCTGGCATTATCGTAAGGAACTCGATTTTGCTGGTCGATGCCATTCAGCAACAAACCGCAGCTGGTGTCGCGCTGGAGCAGGCGGTGGTGCACGCCTCGGCGATACGGGCGCGGCCTATTATTCTGACCGCGCTGGCGGCGATGTTAGGCGCGATGTTTATCCTGGACGACCCGATTTTTGGTGGTCTGGCGGTGGCGCTGATCGCCGGATTAGGTGTGTCGACAGTGCTGACGCTGGTGGTGATCCCGGTGGTGTATTACGCCTATCATTATCAGCGCAGTGCACACTGAATCAGAAAAAATCATACTGCATCACCGCAACCCAATGGTTCTCGTAGAACTCGCGGTGATGCAGCTCCCAACCTAACTTTTCGTAAAAAGCCTGCTGATCTTCGGTAAACAGATAAATGGTTTTGAGGTCACGCTGGCGCGCTTCATTCATCACATGCAGCACGACTTTTTTACCTAAACCTTTACCACGTTGCAGCGGGTGAATATAAATGTTGGCAAGCCAGGGGCTTAAATCCTGATTAGTGGTCATATCGGACAACAACAATGACGCAGTGCCGGCTGGCTGGTTGTGCTCATCCAATAACACCCAGGTTTGTGGCAGGCCATCCTGTTGCAGCGATTCACGCAAGTCGGCGGCAAAATCTTCTACGGATTTATGCGGAAACAACGCATGCCACTCGGCAAAATGCCATTCGGCAACGGTTGGGATCAGGTCGGGGCAGGTCGTCAGATTTTGCAGTTGCATCGGGCTTCATGATTCAGTGAATACAGCAGCGACAGTTTATCAGACTTGTTACGCAGATGTGCCCTGTGTACAAACAGACCGGCTTTGACGCAGTTGTTTGCGTCATTGCTGACCGGCTCAATTTGGTAATTCAATACAAAATTGTTATCATTTCGCCTGATTTTCTTACTGTTTTGGCGAAAATATGCACGAAGTGTTGTCGTTATTTCCCAGTCAGGTACTGCGGGTGACCTGGCCTGATGCCGCAGAATTTGCGCCCGGTTTGATTGCTGAAGTGCTGCAACTGCGTCAGCAGTTACCGTCTGCCAGCAAAACCAATGTCGGCGGCTGGCATTCGCCTTCGGTGCTGCAAGAACGGCCGGAACCGGCGATTAGCCGTTTTGTCAGTCAGATCCCGCCACATCTGAGTGTTTGGGCACAGCATTATTTTGCTATTGAGACGCCGCTGGACCCATCCCTGTGGCAATTGGAAGTCTGGGCTAACTGCAACGAAACCGGTCATTTTAATAAAGCGCATGACCATTTCCGCAGTGGTATTGTCGTCAGCGGATTTTATTATCTGCGTTGCGGCGGCGAGGACGTTGGCGGTGAAACTGTGTTTATTAATCAGCAGAGCTGCCCGTTAAATATTCATAGCCCGCTGCCACTGCGCGAGCAGAGCTTTTCAGTCACGCCGCAGGATGGTGATATGTACATTTTCCCAAGCTGGCTGGGACATCGTGTGAATCCTTATCGCGGCAGTGCTACCCGCATCAGTCTGGCGTTTAATGCCTCCCATCCGGCGCTGCAGGTGGTGAAAAAAACTGACAAACCGCGCTTTTCGGCGATCCGCAAAATTTTGCGGAAAATCAGTTAAGCGGCACTCTTTCCCGGCAATTAACCGGAAAATCAGCGTTTTCATCGCGGCCCCTGCACAAAAAATGCGGCAATTCAGGTCCAGACCGGCAACACTATTGTTGCCAACTGCAATGAGGACTAACCAATGCGCCCTGCTTCATTTATTGCCGCCCTGACCACTTTATTCAGCGCCGCCGCTATCCAGGCAGCAGAACCTGCCACAGCGCCGGAATTTATCGATACCTTTGCCAAAATTTTTGGTGAGCACCCGGGCATTAGGAAAGGCCACGCCAAAGGTTTTTGTGTCGCTGGCGACTTTAAAGGCGAAGCTGCAGCGCAGGCGTATAGCAACTCGATGCTATTTAGCGGCGACAGTTACCCGCTGATCGGGCGTTTTTCGATGGCTGGCGGTAATCCGAAAGCTGCTGAAAACAGCCGCTCGCCGCGCGGGCTGGCACTGCAAATCAAACTCAATAACGGTGAGTTGCAGCACTTCGCGCTGCTGTCGACGCCGATGTTTGGTGCTAAAGATCCGGAGTCATTCCTCGGCTTGTTAAAAACCCTCATTCCGGGGCCGGATGGTAAACCAGATCTGGCGAAAGTGGCGGCCTATCGTGCTGCACATCCGGATACGCAGGCGCAGGCGAAATATCTGGCCGACACGGCACCGCCGGCCAGTTATGCCAATACACCTTATTTTGGTTTGCACAGTTTTATGCTGAGCAACAAAACCGGCCAGCAACAGGCCGTGCGCTGGCAGCTGCAACCGGTTGATGGTGTTAAAGGGTTAACTGCCGCCGAAATCGCCGCTAAACCGACGGAATTCCTGCAGCAGCGACTGGCGGAGCGGCTCAAGCAAGGCCCGGTGCAGTTTAAATTAGAGCTGGTATTGGCTGATGCCGGCGATAACTTGCTGGACCCGTCTGTGCAGTGGCCGGCGTCGCGTAACACGCTGCAGGCCGGACTGGTGACGCTGCGCAGTCAGGGTGACAACGCTTGTGACAATATCAATTTTGACCCGAATGTGCTGAGCACCGGCATCAGCCCAAGTGCCGACCCGATTTTGGCGATGCGCTCAGCCGCTTATGCCATTTCTTTTGGTAAGCGTTTGACTGGACACTGATTTTTTATTGGGTCTCAATGCAGTATCAGCCACTGCAATCGTATGCAGTGGTTTTGCACCAAAGCGGTGCTGTTCGGCGCTGCTGTTCTTCGTCTAAGCTGAGGCGGTCTTTCTTTAACGGAGCCGCCGATGGCCATTACATCTTTGCGTACTGCCTTATCTCCTGTTGCTGCCGGCTGTCGCCGCAGATTTCCTGTGTCAGCGCTGGCGGCTGTGTTGTCGGTGTTGTTTTCGGTGTCTTTGTCGGCATGTAATCCGGCGCCGGACGCCACGCAGAGCAAAGCTGAACCTGCAGCCAGCGCGGCGCCGGTAGTTGCCGCGACAACAGCAGTGGCCAGTAAACCCTGGTGGCAGGACGCGGTGTTTTATCAGATTTGGCCGCGTAGTTTTGCCGACAGCAACGGTGATGGCACCGGCGACTTTAACGGCATCGCGCAAAAGTTGCCGTATTTAGCCGATTTAGGCGTCAATGCGTTGTGGCTGACGCCGATGTTTGAAGCACCGAGTTATCACGGCTATGACTTCACCGAGTTTTATCAGGTCGAAAAAGATTATGGCAGCCAGCAGGAATTCAAAGCGCTGATTGATGCCGCTAAAGCCAAAAACATTCGCATTATCCTCGACTTAGTCATTAACCATATCTCAGATCAACACGACTGGTTTAAACGTTCTGCCGCCGGAGAAGCGCCTTACAAAGACTATTTTATCTGGCGCAAAGACCTGCCCACCGACGGCTGGGGCCCGGCCTGGGATGCCAGCAAAACCGACCCCAAAGTGGTCTGGCATTATCACGAAGGCCGCAAAGAATATTATTACGCCGCTTTTGGCGCCTCCCAGCCGGATTTAAACCTGACTCATCCGGATGTTATCGCCGAGATGAAAAAGATGGCGAAATACTGGCTGGATTTGGGCGTCGCCGGTTTTCGTTTAGATGCAGTGCGTTATGCCATTGAAACCGGGCCGGACGGCCAGGCCGATACGGCGGAAACTATTGAATACTGGAAAGATTTCACCCAATACGTCAAATCAGTACAACCTGATGCGATGCTGGTCGGTGAAGCCTGGGCCGATTTACCGGTCGCCGCCAAATATGCCGGCGACGGCAAGGCGCTGGACGCCGGCTTTGATTTTGAATTTGGCTACAAAGTGCTGGAGCTGCTGCAAGGTAACGGCGGCGTCAAAGCAGAATTCGGCACTATGAATAACACTGCCAGCGGCGCTGAACAGTTATTACAAGCTAACTTCAATGCCCGCCAAGCTGCCGGTGTGCCGATGGGTTATTTCAGCCCGTTTTTAACCAACCATGACCAACCGCGCATCGGCTGGCAATTACAGGGCGATGTGGCCAAAGCCAAGCTGGCGGCGGCGATGTTGCTGACATCCCCTGGCAGCACTTATCTGTATTACGGCGAAGAAATTGGCTTAAGTCAGGCCTCGGACGTCGAACATATTCAGCGCCGCGCACCGATGCTGTGGGACCAG
>CAMLNG010000089.1 GCA_946481195.1 uncultured Chromatiaceae bacterium | reverse complement strand
TTGAGGTACACTTCGTACGTCAGATCCAGCGCTTTGGCGCGCCACGGCTCCAGTTCAGGGTTGCCTGAGTTGCCACTCCAGCGCCGTGAATCCACGCCGACCCCGGCGGTGATGTTGGCGCGCATTTCGTCCATCCGCGGTCTGGCCATGGTTTTACCGGCCGCCAGCCGGACAAACTGGTCATCCAGTACTTCCATCGACAGGTTCAGCGCCGGCAGCACGTCGTTATAACTTTTACCGGCTTCAACCTGAGTCAGCGTGGACGGATTGCCCGGTTTGTAATCGCTGGCAAGGAAACCGCTTGAGCTTTGATCGGTGCGGACAAACTGGCTGCCGATATTGCCTTTCAGCGGTTTGCCCCACAGCTCAGTGTCGATATTCAGTTTGATAAAACTGGTCAGCACTTCTTCTTCGACGCCCCAGGCTTTATTCCAGCGGTTGGTGTCGAGAATAGGTTTGATATCGTAGTAGCGGTTCACCGTCGGCATGATGTCGTAAGAAATCACGCCTTTGATGCCGGCAAAACTCAACGAGGTTGGCGACACCAGCAACGACGGGTCGACTTTGACCGGTGCTCTGTTGTTTTTCAGGAACAGGTCGTTGTCGTCGACTTCTTTGTCTTTTTGCCGTTTGGTGTAGTTGGCACCGATATCAACGCTGCTGAACGCGCCGTCGCTTAATTCGTAACGCGCATTCAGTTCGGCCTCTTTGATAGTTTCTTTGACATGCGGGAAGCGGATAGCGCCGTCATGGCCCCAACCGCCCCATGGTGCCGGGTCGCTGAGCTGCACTTTATTGACGTCGGTGTAATCAATGCCCGGCGTGTACACCGGGAAACCTTCAGGTTCCAGCGCAAAGCCGATGTTGTCAAAACTGCCGGTTGGCACTAAACCGGCGTAAGTTTCCAGCACCTGCTCGTCGCGTTCTGAACCGGAATAAGACAAGTCGGCGTCGATGGTCCAACGGTCCAGTTTCCATTTGTTGTTCCAGCCCAGCGCTTTGAGTTCATCGTCGCGCGTGTTCAAATCGTTGCGCAGCACGGGTCTGATATTGGTGGCCACGCCGCTGCGCACGACTTTAGTGCCGCCGAAGTTATCAAACTGCGGATTTAAAAACTCCATGCCATCACCGGTCCACTGGTTGCTGAACCACATGGCGCCGCGCATCACTTCATCTTGCGAGAATTTGGAATAATAGGCATCAACGATGCTGTGGAAACTGTCATTCGGTTTGTATTCCAGCACCGCCATCACGCCGTCACGCACCTGATTCCGTGCTACCGCTGTGACTTCCTGCCCGACCAAACCCAGCGCGTCATCGTTACTGGTGCCGGCTAAAGCGTTTTCAACGGTATTCCATTCCCATGCTTTGTAATGCTGGACCTGCGTCGGTGTATCCATATGGGCGTAGCCGATGGCCACACCGATAGTGTCGTCGGCAAACTGGTCAATGTAAGACGCACTGCCGCGCCAGCCATTTTTCGACACTTCCGGGTGCAGCTGATCGATAGAGCCGGTTTCACTGCGCAGATTAAACACCACGGCCTGCTCGCCGTGCGCCAGCGGCCGGATGGTGCGCATATCGACGGTACCGGACAAGCCCATGCCGGCGATGCCGACGTCCGAACTTTTATACACCACAGCGCCGTTTATCAGCTCTGATGGGTATTGGTCGTATTCGACCGCACGGTTATCACCAGCACTGGCCTGTTGCCGGCCATTTAACGTGGTGGTAGAGAAATCCGGCGCCAGGCCGCGAATTGAAATCACCTGCACCCGGCCATTGACGCGCTGACCGGCAAGGCCAGACAAGCGGGTTAAAGATTCGGCGATACTCTGGTCCGGTAATTTACCGATGTCTTCAGCGGATACCGCTTCGACGATGGCGGTTTCGGCTTTTTTAATGTCGATAGTGGTTTCCATACTGCGGCGGATACCGGTCACCGAAATCACTTCAATCTGGTCTTTGTCGTTTTGTGTATTGCTGGCTTTGGCTTGTTGCGCATGTCCTGTCATCGGGAGCATGCTGACGCCGACGGCCACGCCGAGCACTTGCGCCACAGCGCGGCTCAGTCTGGTTTTCTGCATGGTGTGTCTTCCTTATCCTGCTGATGCCGGCACTGCATCTGTTATTGTGTCGGGCCTTAACCCTGCAAAGGGTCTTAGCCCGAGTGCCATCATCATGCTTAACGCCAGGCCGGCGCTTTGTCGTTTGAATCAGGTCATACCTGCAAAAAAAGATGTTTTTTCCAGGTTCGACTTTATTCAAACGCGTTTTCATGAGAACTTTTTGTTATTTTTCAATAAGATGTAGATACTTATTTTTTAAACTATACAGCTCTGACCTGTTGCTGATTTTTGCCATCACCACAGGTTTAGCGCTGCAGAAAACACCATAACAGAAACACGTACCAGAGCTATAAGACCAAGGTCCGGGGCCAGTGCTCTTTCCACTTAATTCTGACGAGTTCAGCGAGCGTCAGGGCCTTCAGGGCAAGGCGGCTCGTTGAAGGCATAGTGGCGCTCTGTCGAAACGAGGCAACGCAGTCCTGAAGGTCCTGACACTCGCCCGCAGGGTCGGTTTAAAATGCCCACAGACGTCGTTGCCTGCTTTTGATTTAGCGCCACTAAACCTGCAAGCAGCCGCCTCGCCTGTGGGCATTTTAATTCCGACTGAATCGGTCACAATTAAATGGAAAGAGCACTAGCTACCGAAAATTCGCTTGCTGGTACAGGCCTGCTGTCGCATAGTAAAAAGAAAGCTGCACTGCATTAGTGCATCCTTGATAACGCCTGCAAAAAGAAGTTGTATGGATACCATTCTGTTTAATTTCCACGACCTGCTGATGGTGCTGACGGCATTTGAATGTTTGCTGCTGGCGTTGTTACTGGCCGCGTCCGCGAAAAAACCAAGCCTCAGTAATGCGCTGCTGGTGGCGTTTTTGTTATGTCATTGCCTGATCCCGCTGCACGAACTGATGTTCTGGGGCAAACAGTTCCGTATCTGGTTGCTGGAAATTTCACCGGACCTGTTTTTTATCTTCAGTTTTGCTTATTACCTTGACGGCCCGTTGTTGTATTTCTTTGTCCGTGCGTTGTTGTACAAAGACGTACAGCTGCGGCCAAAACACAGCTGGCATCTGGTTCCGCTGGTCATTTATCTGCTGCATATGGTGTGGAATTTTTATGCGCTGGACCAGCAAAGCCAGACGCAGCTTATTCACAGCCAGCACATCGCTTATTCGTCGCCGCATTTGTATGTAGAAACGCTGGGGCGTTTTGTCCGCGCCGGTTATGTGCTGTGGTGTTTTCTGCTGGTATGGCGCTACCGCGAACAGATCCGCCATGAACAGGCTGATTTAAAAACCACAGATATGTATTGGCTGAAGCTGATGCTGCTCAGTTTCCTGACCATTTTTACGCTGGATACTGTGCTGGTGTGCCTGAAACTTTATGGATTCCTGGCGAACGATTTTAATATGGACCTGCTGAACGTGGTGGGGCTGTCCAGTTATTACCTGAACTTTGTCGCGCTGAATATTTTGATTTTCCTGCGTTTTACCTCTTTTGTCGGCGTCAAACCGGTGCGTGAGCAGCCGCTGTTTGAAGCCAAAGAAGAAACCACAGTGTTGTATGACGACGCCATTGCGGTGCAGCTGGACAAGCTGATGACGCAGCAGCGCTTTTACGCCAACCCGGATATTACGCTGGATAAACTGGCTGATGCGGCCGGTTATCCGGCGAAAAAAGTGTCTCTGACTATCAAGCAGCGCTATCAGCAGAATTTTTATGAGTACATCAACAGCTACCGCATCGCGGAGGCCAAACGGCTGCTGGCTGAGCATGGCCCTGCCGCCAAGACCATTACCGACATTTATTTTGCCGTCGGTTTTAACAGCAAATCAGTGTTTAACACCTTCTTTAAGCGGCTGGAAGGAGTGACGCCCAGCCAGTTCCGGGAGCAAAACCAGGCGTCATCAGCCCCCAGAGCACTCTCTGGCAAATAAGCCTGTCGTTTATTGCAAAAACTGCAGGCTTTGTTCGATAGTTTCGGCACTTAAGTTGTCGGTGATAAACACCAGCTTGCAGCGCCGGTCGGCATCTGGCCATTCGGTCAGTAAGCCGGCCGGATGCAGCAGATGTTGTACGGCGTGCACCACCAGCGGCCCCGGAAACCCCACCACATTTAAAATCGCTTTCAGGCGCAACAGCTGCGGCCCCAGTTCCGGCATCAGTGCATCCAGCCACTGGTCGATTTGCGCGGCGGTGACCGGATGTTCCAGCACATAACAATAAGCCCGGATGCGGTCGTTGTGGCGGTTGACGTCCACCGGCGCTGTGCTGGTTGAGTCTGCCCGCAGCAAGCCGCGTTTGCCGCTGACCGGTGCAAAGCTCAGCTGTTCTGTTGGCAGCCAGCTGTGCAGCGGTGCTGTCGATTGCACAGGTTCAGCATGGTCCAGCGCTAAAATCTCGTTGACCTGCGTTTGGCCCTGCAGCACCAGCTGCACCGGCGCTGTTGGGTTCAGCTGCGCCATCGCGTCGCGCGTGGCGGCTTGTTGAGTATCTGTAGCGAGGTCGGTTTTGCTCAGCAGCAATAAATCCGCCACCGCCACCTGTTTTTGCGCTTCCGGATGAGCGGCCAAGGTACCTGCGCCATTCACTGCGTCCACTACAGTAACAGTGCCCTGCATGCGGTAGCTGTCATAAAGTTTGGGTGTGTTGCTGATGATTTGCAGAATCGGCGTCGGCTCGGCGAGGCCCGTGGTTTCAATCACGACCCGGTCAAACTGGCGCACACCGTTGCGGGCAAAACGCCAGGTGGCGTCGCTTAAGGTCTTGGCCAAATCACCGCGAATGGTGCAGCAGATACAACCGCTCGACAGCTCAACAATCTGCTCATCGCTGCTTTTACTGACCAGCAAATGGTCCAGGCTGGTTTCACCAAATTCGTTGATGATAACCAGCGTGCGGCTGAATTCCGGCAACTGCACCAGCTGATTTAATAAGGTGGTTTTGCCACTGCCCAAAAAACCAGTTAATAAAATCAGCGGGATACGTTCATGGCGCATAAAAACTCCGGGGCAATGACTGTTAAAAACAACGTGATAGTATCACAAAATGTCAGTATTCACGGTGGCGGCATTGCAGCAATTTTTCCACTGACATTGATTTATTTTTGTTATTGATAACTATTCGCATTTAGTTATACTGCAAATATGGTTGTTTTCAGAGGAATGCCGGATGAACTTTCGCAAAAAAATCGCCCCGCTTGGCACTGTCGCACTGGTCAGCACTTTTTTGCTGGTCAATCAGCATTGTCAGTGGTTTCCGACCCAGGTTGTCAGCGGCTGAGTTCAGCTTCGTAGCAACAGGAGGCCGCATGCAGATTTGGCAATATTGGATGGAACTGGGCAATCAGGCATATTTCGCTCAAGACTGGCCACAGGCGCAGCATTGTTATCAGCAGGCCATGCAGGATGTCTGGCCGGTCTGGCTGGAGAGCACACTGGGTGCAGCAGCTGAAGCCGGTACTTTACAGGCTCTACCAGACGACGAACTTTGTTTACCCAGTTGTTGCCTTGTTGTCACTGTGCGCAATTTAGCCAATTGCCATCGTGCCGCCGGCCAGCCAGGCCGAAGCCGTGCCTTGCTGAAACAAACCCAGCGCTGGTTCTGCTGTGCGCTGCAGCAACCCAAATTACCTGCGGCGCTCTACGCCAGTTTGTTAAACCTGCAGGCTGATTTGCAGGAGGCGTTGTTGCCTGCTGCTGAAAAACATCAACAATCGCACATTGAACCGTCCCACATGCTGCATTAAGCCTCTATGAAGATAGCGGGTTTGCTGCTTGCCTAACTTCCACCCAGATGGCAAGGTAAAATCTTTTCTCTGACCTGAATGCCTGATGCTTATCCTCTTGGCTGTTACCGCCCTGCTCACTTCGTTGCTTGCCGCGCTGATTGGCTTTGGCGGCGGTATGTTATTACTCGCTGTATTGCCGTTTTTTCTGCCGGCGGCAGCCTTAATCCCACTGCATGGTACAGCGCAGTTAGCCAGTAACAGTTCACGCGCCTTGTTTGCGCCGAAGGACGTGCATTGGTCAGTATTGCCCGCGTTTTTACTGGGCTCTGCGCTGGGTGTCGCCGCAGGTTATTTGCTGTTAAGCCGTTTGCCGCTGGCCATGCTGCCGTTGCTGATTGGCAGTTACATGTTGCTGAATCTGTGGCATCCCGGGTTTAAACGCCTGACCGGCCGGGCCGAAAACTTCGTGATGCTGGGTTTTCTCCAGACCGGTCTTGGCCTTTTTGTTGGCGCCACCGGGCCACTGACGATGACTGCGCTGCTAAAGAAAACACAGGATCAGAACCAAATCATCGCCACCAGCGCTTTGCTGATGACGGTGAGTCATCTGTGCAAAGTCCTGTTGTTTGGCGCTTTAGGTTTTATCTACAGTGACTATCTCTGGCCTTTGCTGGCACTCTGCATTGGCGCCATCGCCGGTTCCTGGCTTGGCAGCCGGATCCGGCCTGCCGGTCATAATGCCCGTTATCTGTTGTTGATGAAAACCGCACTGACCCTGCTGGCGCTGCATCTGCTGTGGCAGGGTATAAAGCCTATCTGCGGCTTATAACACCCAATGATGCGAGTAGATCCGGCCCTGCCAGTCTTCGATCACCAGCCAGAGTTTATCGCCGGCTTTCAGTTGCTGCGGTGTGCGCGCATGCACATGCAGACCATGTTTATTGCCGTGCAGCAGGCTGCTATGGTCGCGGCTTAAACTTTTGAGGTCCGGTTCTGTGTCGCTGACCAGCAAAAAGCCCTGACGGATTTTTTCGACACAGCCGCTACACCACTGCAGGTAATAGTCTTTCACCCACTCACCATGATGGGCGTAGGGGCCGTCGCTACTTAGCGGCATCGCCGTCACTTCATAAGGCCCGAGTTGGGCTTTTGGCAATGCCGGCGGGAATTGCAGATCCAGTGATTGATACAAAAACCAGAATGGCAGCACCAGCACCACGCCATTGAGTTTAAATTTATGCCGCGCCCAAAACTGCTGCAATCCATGTGGCTGGGTCATTGTTTGGCTCCTGCGGTGTGGTCTGTTGCGCCAGATAAAGTCTGCAGCGGCAGTGTGGCTGACATCGCCTGTTCCACCCGTGCCCGCGCTTCACGGCCGGCTGCGCCGCGAATAGTCCTGCTGCCCCAAATCATAAAACCAGTGATGGCCATGCCGCTGACCAGCAAGCCAAACACAAACCAGATGGCTTTAGTCCAAAGCCCGCCGATAGTGCCGTAATGCAAAGGGTCCGCCACCGACATCACTGTTTCCAGCCCGCCCATTTGAGCCGGTACGCGGGCATCCGCCACTTCGCCGGTCCAGGGGTTGATCCAGACGTTGTAAGAATACTGATCAAACCAAACCGAATCGCCATAGCCTGCAATGCGGTAATAATCGCGCGGGTGTTCCGGCATGGCGACAAAGGCAGGTTTTAATTCAGGTAAAAATTGCTGCGCCCTGGTGATCGCCTGCGCCAGTGGGATCATCGCCGGCACTTTGCCGTCAGCGGCCGGCGCCGGTACATACAAAGCGCTTAACGGTTCAACTTCGTGATAAAACTCGACGTCGTTATGCCACAGCACCGCCTGGATCAGATACCACAAACCGGTCAGCGACATCAGCAGTAAAAACCACAGCGACCAAACTCCGGCTAAGCGGTGCAGGTCCGCCAGCACGGTTTTTTTGCCCTGATGTAACCGCAGTTTCGGTGCAGTGAAGGACTGCCAGAAACGCTTGTAGATGATAAGACCAGTGATTAAAGCGCCGAGCATCAGCAACGACATGGCGCTGACCAGGTAATAACCGACGCTATAACTGTGCTGCCAGGGGAACAATAACCAGCCGTGCAAACTGCGCATAAAAGTGATGAAGTTAATGCCGGGGTTAATCTCCTGCACCACGCCGGTGTAGGGGTTCACATAAGCAATAGCCGCTGGCATGGTTTCTGTGGTGAACAACACCGCAGTGACCAGGTAAGGCTCCAGCACCATCACTGAAGTGACTGCCGCCGTCGGTTCGGCCTGCTCAACTGCCGCCACCAATTCGGCCAGCGGTTTTGCCGGCAAGTTCTCTGGGTTGTAAGCCCGGGCATTTTCGTTAAACAACCAGGTCAGCTCATGGCTTAATACCGCGATAGTGCCGGTCAGGCAGACCGCAGTAAAAATCAGCCACACGGGCAACGAACACCAGCCATGCAACTGAAACCAGAATTTTTGCGAGATTTTCATCGAACCCTACCTGCACTGTGGCGGTGCTACGTCACGCTGACAGTTGTGCCCTGCCGCAAGACAACAACCGCAAAAAAAACGCAATGTACCTGATTTATTCAGCCCACTCAAATAGATCTGAGAACTATTCGTGTTAAGATTTGCAAAATATGGTCATTAATTCCAATTAAAAACAATAACTTAGATATCAAGCAAAAATAAAACAGTCGAATTTAGCAAAATCACATGTGATAATAATTCTTATTTGCGTAGTCAACATAGGTTTTTCACATGTCTAAATCTGCTGATGTAAAGTCTCAACACGCCACGGTAATCGCATCTCCTTCAGTACTGGCACTGGCTATTGCTACCGCACTGTTCAGCCCGCAGTTGCTCGCTGCCGACGACAACGCCAGCGCGGCGGATCGGAATGTCGAACGGATTGAAGTCACCGGCAGCCGCAGCCAAGGCTATCTGGTCAACCAAAACAGCAGTGCGACTAAGCTTGATCTGGCACTCAAAGACACGCCACAAGCCATCAGTATTTTGTCAGCAGAGCAGCTGCAGGATTTTGGCCTGACCAACATCAACCAGGCACTGGATCAAGCCACCGGCGTCAATGTGGAACGCATCGAAACCGACCGCACTTATTACAACGCACGCGGTTTTGATATCACCAACTTCCAGGTCGACGGCCTGGGGCTGCCGTTCACCGGCGGCGGTATTGAAGGTGATTTGGACACGGCGCTTTATGAGCGCATCGAAATTATCCGTGGCGCCAACGGTTTAATGTCTGGTGTTGGTAATCCTTCTGCCACCGTCAATATGGTACGCAAACGCCCAGGCGCGGATTTCGCCGCCATGGTCAAAGCAAGTTATGGCTCCTGGGCCAACACCCGCATTGAAGGTGATGTCCAAGGCGCTTTAACTGAAGGCCTGAACGCCCGCGCTGTGTTGGTGAAAGAAGACAAAGATTCATACCTTGACCGCTACAACCACGACAAAACCGTCGGTTATGTGGTGGCAAGCGCCGCCCTTGGCGACAACACGCAACTAACCTTTGGCCACAGCGCACAGGACAGCCAGGGCAACGGCGGCATGTGGGGTGCTTTGACGCTGCATTATGGCGATGGCAGCCGGATTGACTACGACCGCTCAGCCAGCACATCGGCCAACTGGTCCTACTGGCAGGTCAAAGACAACCGCTCTTTTGTTGAACTGGCTCATCAGCTCAATGACGACTGGAAGCTGGTCACTTCATACCAGCTGATGAAAGTCGAAGAGGCCGGTGACCTGTTTTATGTTTATGTCAGTGCGCCCAACGGCATTGACCCGAAAACCGGTTTAGGTAGCACCGGCTACGGCAGTTTTTATGGCAAAGACGAAAACACCCAGTTTGGCGATATCTATCTGCAGGGCAAATTCAGCCTTGCTGGCCGTCAGCACGAATTAGTCACCGGCCTCAATATCGCCGACCGTGAATACACCGATATCTCTTTATATGATTTCAGCACAGGCCTGGGTTTCCCGGCGATGCCGGCACTGACCAGCTGGGATGGCAACACACCACTGCCAAGCTTTAAAGATGGCCAGAACGGCAGTGCCGTCGATGCTGACCAAAAAGCACTGTACAGCGTAGTGCGCTGGGACTTAGCCGACAGCCTGAAACTCATTACCGGCGCGCGCTGGATTGACGCCGAAGTGGCCGGTACTTCTTATGGCGTCGACCAGACCATGGCCGACGACGGCGTGGTGCCTTACATCGGCGCCGTGTATGAATTGACGCCGCAAATCAGCCTGTACGCCAGCCATACCGCGATTTTCCAGCCACAAAAAGAACGCGACGAAAACCGCCGCTTATTACCTGCTATCGACGGTAAAGCGCTGGAATTGGGCCTTAAAGCCAGCCTGTTTGATGACAAAGCGCTACTGTCATTCGCCGCTTTTGATATCGAACAGCAAAATCTGGCGGTATTTGATAAAACCGTGTCAGACCCGGTGCAGGGCTTGTATCAGGTGTACCGCACTGCTGATGGCATCCAAAGCAAAGGTTTTGAACTGGAGCTGGCCGGCAGTCTGACCGAACAGTTGCAGTTAAACAGTTCTTTCACCAGCATCGATATCGACGGCG
>CAMLNG010000088.1 GCA_946481195.1 uncultured Chromatiaceae bacterium | reverse complement strand
TAACATCTGGTCAATTTGGCTGACGCACTGTGGCCATATGCTAAAATGGCGCCGTTGCAAAGTACGAGGTTGAAGTTGAATCACACCGAACAAGACATCTATTGGATGCAATATGCCATTGCGCTGGCCGCCAAAGCCGAAGCGGCCGGCGAAGTACCGGTTGGGGCAGTGTTGGTTAAAGACGGCCAGGTGCTTGGCGAGGGCTGGAATTTATCCATTAGTTGCCACGACCCGACAGCACATGCCGAAATGCAGGCTATCCGCCAGACTGGGCAAATGCTACAGAATTACCGGATGCTGGATTGTACTTTATATGTGACTTTGGAGCCTTGTGCTATGTGTGCCGGCGCTTTAGTGCACAGCAGAGTGAAGCGGCTGGTGTATGGCGCCACGGACCTGAAAGCAGGTGCTTGCGGTTCAGTGTTTGATATTGTGCGTCATCCCTTGCTGAATCATCAGCTGGACGTGACGGCCGGGGTGCTGGCTGATGCCTGCGCGGCGCAGTTATCTGGTTTTTTTCAGAAACGGCGGGCGGAACAAAAAGCGCTGAAACTCAGAAGTAAAAGTGCAGAACCTCAGACACAAGCCTCAACACCAGCAGACAGAGGCGAATTCAATAACTGATTATATTCACGTTGCCGGCGAAACAGCTTCAACACCGCCATATTACGTTTAATCCGGCGCCGGCTGGAGCCCACATCCATCAATCGGCGTTTGCGTAACATCTTTGGTTTCTTGCGTCTTAACATGCCTGATTCCTTAAACTGAATGCCGCCACTATAGGGAAATCAACCCGCATCAGCAAGACTGCTGGTGCGACCTTGTCGGGTTGGAATGTCTTATTGCTGTTTTGGTTCAGATTTTTTGCTTGCTGTGTTGGCTTTCTGTGTTGTTTTTTTCACCGGGGCCGGTTTTTTATTGCTGGCCGGCGTCACAGCCGCCGGCGCCGATTTTTGTTTCAGCTCCGCCTGTTTGCGCTCATCGACCCACAGCAGCGTGTCGTAATAACGACGGATATTTTCGACGTAATACACTGCCATATCACCGCGGGCATAACCAGTGCGGGTTTGCCGGTAATATTTGCGCTGGCGCAATAGCGGTAGCCGCTGTTTCACTTCCGCCCAGTTGTCAGCGTTGGCGCCATCTTTTTCCGTTAATAAACGTGCGCTTTCGACATGACTCAGGCCCAGGTTATAAGCCGCCAAAGCAAACCAGAGCCGGTCCGGCATCGGGATGCGCTCTGGCAACCGGTCCAGCATCCGCTGCAGATAACGGCTGCCGCCTCTGATGCTTTGCGCCGCATCAACCCGGCTGGAGACTTTCATCAGGTTGGCGGTATCGACAGTTAACATCATCATGCCGACCACGCCCTGCGGGCTGCGCGCTTTGGGATCCCAACGTGATTCCTGATAGGCAAGTGCCGCCAGTAAGCGCCAGTCCAGCGCACCGGCATGTTGTTCAAAGATGTTTTTATAGCGCGGCAGGGTTCGGTCTATGGCTTCGATGTAATCCAGCGTGTCGGCATAGTTAAAACGGCGCACATGGCCAAAATATTTATCTTCCAGCGTCAGTAAATCTGCGCCTTCGTAGCTGCGGCCAAAAAATTCGATCAGCACAGCGTATAGCGAATCGTCATTATTTTTAGGCAATAGCCAGGCGACTGGTTGCTGACGTTTCAGCGTTAAAGCCACGCCGAGGTTGGGATAAAAACGCTGATTAATCGCCAACATGTGGGAATCGGCCAGGGTGTAGGCGATCTTGCCTTCAGCGACTTTTTGCAGCAGCTCCGTTGGGTCGTCGGTGTCGTTGAGTTCAATTTGTAACTGCGGTTCAGTGGTTTTCAGTGCCAGCAGCGTTTCAGCCTGACTGGAACCTTTGAGCACCACGATAGGACCGGACAAATCCTGCAGTGACTTCGGCCGGCGCTTTTGCTGGCCAAATACCAGTACTTCGTCGGCCAGCTGATAAGCCGGCGCCAGCCGGTATTTTTGCTGCAGCGCTTCAGAGATAGTGGAACCGCTGGCGATTAAATCAATATCGCCATTACTGAGTTTCACTAACAGCTCATCGATAAAAAACGCAGGCACCAGTTCGAGTTTCACGCCCAGTTTGTCAGCTAACGCCTGCGCCAGCTCATATTCGTATCCGGTGGCGCCATCCGGGCCGACAAAATAACTGGTAGGGCCATTTAAAATACCAACACGAATCGTATCTCTTTGATAAATCTGATGTAAATGCATAGGTGCCGGCGCCGGCGTGCAACCGGTCAACAGCAAAATCCACAGCAAAACAGTCAGAAAAAATCGCATCCGCAGGTTACCTCTGGTCGGAGAAGCCGGTATTTATATCAAATTTTGTGCAATTCGTCAGGCTTTGCCGCCAAAGCGAGCGGTTCTGGCGGCAGCAACGCTGCGCTGGTCTGGCCGGCAAGCGGCTTTATTGATACCCAAAGACGGCTTTTTTCTTTATAATGCGGCGCCGATTTCAAGGTTCCGTCCACGACCAACCCACGGGAAAAAAATCTATGTTAATCCTGCGTGGTGCAGCTGCACTGTCCGAGTTCCGAGTTCAGAAAATCATCGATCTGTGTGCTAAGGCGCAATTGCCTGTCAGCGATGTTTACGCCGAATTTATGCATTTTGCCGATGTGAGCGCCAGCCTGAGCGCTGACGAGCACAACACGCTGGAAAAACTGCTGACTTACGGACCTACGCTGGCAACGCACCAGCCGGCTGGCCAGTTATTACTGGTGACGCCACGTCCAGGCACTATTTCTCCCTGGTCATCCAAAGCGACTGACATCGCGCATAACTGTGGCCTTACCAAGGTACTGCGTTTAGAGCGCGGTGTAGCGTATTACCTTACCAGCACACGGGCGCTGACGGCGACAGAGCAGCAGCAAGTGGCAGCACTGTTGCACGACCGCATGATGGAAGTGGTCTTCATTGAACTGCAGCAGGCGCAGGCGTTATTCCGTAAAGCCGAGCCGGCACCATTATCTTCAGTTGATATTCTGGCCGGTGGCCGCGATGCATTAGTTGAAGCCAACAGCCGGATGGGCCTGGCTTTAGCCGAAGATGAAATCGACTATCTGTTCAGCAACTTCACTGCGCTTGGCCGTAACCCAAACGACATCGAACTCTATATGTTTGCGCAGGCCAACTCTGAGCACTGCCGCCACAAAATTTTTAACGCCGACTGGACCATCGACGGCGAAAAACAGCCGAAGTCGCTGTTTAAAATGATTAAAAACACCATGGAAAAGACGCCGGACCACGTGCTGTCAGCCTACAAAGACAACGCTGCGGTGATGGAAGGCTCTAAAGCCGGCCGTTTTTTCCCAACGCCGGATACCCAGGAATATCAGTATCACCACGAAGATATTCACGTGCTGATGAAAGTGGAAACTCACAACCACCCAACAGCGATTTCGCCTTTCCCTGGCGCGGCGACCGGTTCTGGTGGTGAAATTCGTGACGAAGGCGCGACCGGTGTTGGTTCTAAACCAAAAGCCGGCTTGGTTGGTTTCTCAGTATCGAACTTACGCATTCCTGGTTTTGAACAGCCATGGGAAACTGATTTTGGCAAACCAGGCCGTATCGTATCGGCGCTGGATATCATGACTGAAGGCCCGCTGGGTGGTGCAGCCTTTAACAACGAATTCGGCCGGCCAAATATTCTCGGTTATTTCCGCACTTACGAAGAACAGGTACCAAGCCATAACGGTGAAGAAGTGCGTGGTTACCACAAGCCGATTATGATCGCCGGTGGTCTTGGCAATATCCGCGCAGAACACGTACAAAAAGGTGATTTACCGGTTGGCGCCAAGTTAGTAGTACTCGGCGGCCCGGCGATGAATATCGGCCTCGGTGGTGGTGCTGCATCTTCAATGGCGTCTGGCCAGTCGGCTGAAGACCTGGATTTTGCTTCAGTGCAGCGTGAAAACCCGGAAATTGAACGCCGTTGTCAGGAAGTGATCGACCGCTGCTGGCAGTTAGGCGCGGACAACCCGATCGTATTTATCCACGACGTTGGCGCCGGTGGTTTATCCAACGCTTTCCCTGAGCTGGTCAACGACGGTGGTGTTGGCGGTAAGTTTGAGCTGCGTAATGTACCAAACGACGAACCTGGCATGTCGCCATTAGAAATTTGGTGTAATGAATCGCAAGAGCGTTACGTGATGGCCATTCCGGCTGACAAAATGCCGGTGTTCGAGCAAATCTGTAAGCGTGAGCGCGCGCCTTACGCAGTGGTCGGCGAAGCGACTGCTGAACAGCATCTGACGCTGTCGGATACTCACTTTGGCAATACGCCAATTGATTTGCCGCTGTCAGTGTTACTCGGCAAAGCGCCAAAAATGCACCGCGATGTGCAATCAAAACAAAGCAGCGGTAAAGCGCTGGAACTTAGCGGCGTCAGCATCAAAGATGCCACTGAGCGCTTATTACGCTTACCAACTATTGCTGAAAAGACTTTCCTCATCAGCATCGGCGACCGCACTGTCACCGGCATGGTGGCGCGTGACCAGATGGTCGGCCCCTGGCAGGTACCAGTAGCCAACTGTGCTGTCACGACTGCCGCGCTGGACACTTACCACGGTGAAGCCATGTCGAGGGGCGAGCGCACGCCGGTAGCGCTGTTAGACTTCGGCGCATCGGCACGTCTGGCGGTGGCGGAAGCCATCACTAATATCGCGGCGACTGACATCGGCGATTTAAAACGGATTAAATTATCCGCCAACTGGATGGCTGCAGCCGGTCACCCGGGCGAAGACGCTGGTTTGTATCAGGCGGTTAAAGCCATCGGTGAAGAACTGTGTCCGGCACTGGGTATTACCATTCCGGTCGGTAAAGACTCGATGTCGATGAAAACCAAGTGGCAGGACAATGGCGAAGACAAAGCCGTCACAGCACCGATGTCACTGGTGATCACCGCTTTTGCCCGCGTGGAAGATGTGCGTAAAACCGTGACGCCGCAGCTGCGCACCGACAAAGGCGCCAGCTCGCTGCTGCTGATTGATTTAGGCCAGGGCGAAAATCGCTTAGGCGCTTCTTGTCTGGCTCAGGTGTACAAACAATTAGGTCAAACCACGCCGGATCTGGCCTCACCAGAACTGCTGGCCAACTTCTTTAACGCCGTCCAACAGCTGACCCATGAGCAGAAATTACTGGCCTACCACGACCGTTCTGACGGTGGTTTGCTGGTGACACTGGCCGAAATGGCCTTTGCTGGTAAAGCCGGCTGGAATGTTGATGTCAGCGCTTTAGGCAATGACAACCTGGCAGTGCTTTTCAGTGAAGAGCTGGGTGCTGTGATTCAGGTGGCTGACGCTGAGCTGGCCTACGTGCAAGAAGTGCTGGCGAAACACAATCTCGCCGCCAACAGCTATGTGCTGGGTGCCGTCAACAACACCGATGAGTTAACCGTGCGCCGTGACGACACTGTAATTTACAGCGACAGCCGCACCCGTCTGCGTTGTATCTGGGCTGAAACCACTTACCAGATGCAGGCGCGCCGTGACAACCCGGCCTGTGCTGCACAGGAACATGCGGCCAAGGCGGACCAACAAGACCCGGGCCTGAACGTCAAACTGAGTTTTGACCTGAACGAAGATGTCGCTGCGCCTTATATTTTAAAAGGCGCCAAGCCGAAAGTTGCGGTACTGCGCGAGCAGGGCGTGAACTCACACGTCGAAATGGCTGCGGCGTTTAATCGTGCTGGTTTTACCGCAGTCGACGTGCATATGAGCGACATCCTGAGCGGTCGCCGTAAGCTGGAAGAGTTTAACGGTCTGGTCGCTTGTGGTGGTTTCAGTTATGGCGACGTATTAGGTGCCGGTGAAGGCTGGGCCAAATCAATCCTGTTTAATGAACAGGCGCGGCGTGAATTCAGCCAGTTCTTCGAGCGTGAATCGACCTTCACACTCGGCGTCTGTAATGGCTGTCAGATGGTATCGAACCTGAAATCGTTGATCCCGGGCGCAGATTTGTGGCCACGTTTTGTCCGCAATAAATCAGAACGTTTTGAAGCGCGCTTCAGCTTGGTCGAAGTACAGCAGAACCCGTCGCTGCTGTTCGCGGGCATGGCCGGTTCACGCATGCCAATCGCAGTGTCACACGGCGAAGGCCATACCGAGTTCGCAAGCGCGCAAGCTTTAGCAGCAGCCGAGCAAAGCGGCACTATCGCCCTGCGTTTTGTCGACAACTATGGCCAGGTTACCACCCAGTATCCGGCTAATCCGAACGGCTCTGCCAACGGCATTACGGCGCTAACCACCACAGACGGCCGCGTCACTATTATGATGCCGCACCCGGAGCGTGTATTCCGCGCCGTCAGCAACAGCTGGCATCCGGACGAGTGGCTGGAAGACAGCCCGTGGCTGCGCATGTTCCGCAATGCGCGGGTCTGGTTGGGGTAATTTTCTGATCCTGCCTGCTTGATAGAAAAACCGCCGGGAGCGGTTTTTAACAACGCATCGCGTTGGCCCGCAAGGTGAGCGTCAGGGATGGTGCGAATAAAAAACCAGCTTCGGCTGGTTTTTTTATCTGCGGCCACCAGGTACACACAGCGCGCCGCTATCTATTGCCGGTTGCGTTTGGCCATAGCTTCGTTTTAAGCTGAACCCTTCGCAGTGACGCGCTATAACAATTCCAACAGAAGCGACCCGATGTCTTCAATTTTCCGCCCCGAAGTGCTGGCCAGACAGCAACAGCGCCTGCAAGGCCAAATCAACCTGACCCGACCGCCACAGCTGGTTTGGCTGAGTGGCTTGTTATTGGCGATTGCACTGATCAGCATCAGCTTTTTACTCAGCGCCGATTATACCCGCAAAGAAACAGTGCAGGGTTTGCTGCAGCCGGTGCAGGGGCAAGTGCGGGTGCAGGCGCAAAACAGCGGTGTGGTCAGCAAACTCAATGTGCAGGAAGGGCAGCTGGTCAAAGCCGGTACGCCGTTGTTGCAACTGAGCAGCAGTAAAATTGGTGCCGGTCAGACCGATTTAAGCCAAAGCCTGCAAACCGAAATGGACCGGATGCTGCAGAACAAAATTAATGAGCAGCAGCAACTGCAGCAACGTCATCAGCTCGAGCAACAGGCGCTGCAAAATCAAATCGACAATGACAAAGCCCGTTTAGCGGAACTGACGCAGCAACTTGCCACATTTCGTGAACGCCTCAGTATCAATCAACAACAGCTGGCGCAGCTGCAAAAATTATCCGGCAGCGGTTATATCTCCGGCCTTGAAATCAATAAACAAAAAGACGCTTTACTTGCTTTGCAGCAGCAGGAAAAAAGCCTGCAGTCGGAACAGCTGAAACTGCAGCAACAGTTGCAGCAAAATCAGGATTTACTCAGCCAGTTGCCGCTGCGCCAACAAACTGAACTGACTCAGCTTGAAAATGATATTTCAGCATTAAAAAATCAAAAAACTGAGCTACAGCAACAGCAGGAAATCTGGCTGACTGCGCCGGTAGACGGGCAGGTCAGCGCATTGCGCGTCAGTGCCGGCCAAAGTTTAGACGCCGGCGCTGTGGCGCTGACATTGTTGCCGGCCAACGCTGAACTCGAAGCTATTTTATACGTGCCGACCCGGGCCATTGCTTTTGTCAGCACAGGTCAGCCGGTGCGTATTCGTTATGATGCCTTTCCGTTTCAGCGTTTTGGCGTGTTTAGTGGCACTGTATTTGAACTGAGTAACACTGTGTTACTCCCATCCGAAGTAGCGGAAGTTGCGCTGCAGCAGCCCAGTTACCGGCTGAAAGTGCGTTTAGATGGCCAGTCCATTCAGGCTTATCAGCGCGAACTGCCACTTAAAGCCGGCATGACTTTACAGGCCGATTTAATCACCGAACAACGTAATTTATGGCAGTGGTTGTTTGACCCGATCCTGGCCTTACGGGGGCAATTCTGATGAGTCAGCTCGCCAGTCAACTGAAGTTATGGCCTGCCCAGCGCCTGCCGGTGTTATTGCAGTCCGAAGCAGCGGAGTGCGGAATTGCCTGCCTCGGCATGGTGGCCGGTTTTTATGGCCATCATTTAAATATCCAGCAATTACGCGCTTTATTTGGCAGCTCAATCGCTGGCTGCACCATGAAAGATTTGGTTGAATTTGCCAGCACACTCGCGCTTAGCAGCCGGGCACTGAAGCTGGAACCTGAAGCGCTGGGTAAGTTACAGCTGCCGGCGATTTTACACTGGGATATGAATCATTTTGTTGTGCTCAAAGCCGTACGGCGCGGCAAAGTGGTGATCCATGATCCGGCCCGCGGCGAGCGCACCTTGAACCTTGCTGAAGTATCAGAACATTTCACCGGCGTGGCGCTTGAGTTATTACCGACACAGGATTTCAGCCAAAGACCGGCCGACGAAGGCCTGCGGCTGCGCGATTTCTGGTCCGGCATAAGCGGACTGAAGCGCTCGGTCGCGCTGATTTTAACTTTGTCGTTGTTGTTGCAGCTGTTTACGCTGGTCGCGCCCTATTACCTGCAGCTGGTGGTCGATGATGTACTGCTCAGTGCTGACCGCAGTTTGTTGCTGGTGCTGGCACTGGGTTTTGGTTTGTTGTTGTTGTTTGAGATCAGTACCTCAGTGCTGCGCGCCTTTGTGCTGCTGCATTTTAACAGCGCGATGAACATCCAGATGGCGGCCAATCTGCTGCATCACCTCATCCGCCTGCCGCTGAGTTACTTTGAAAAACGCCAGATTGGCGATGTGTTGTCGCGTTTTGGCTCGCTGCAGCAGGTGCGGGAATTACTGACCAGCGGTGTGATGGAAGCGCTGATCGACGGTTTGATGGCTGTCGCAATTCTTGCGGTATTGTTGTGGTACAGCCCGTTATTGTCTCTGATTGTGCTGCTGGCGCTGCTCTGTTACGGCGTGGTGCAACTGCTGATGTATCACCAATACCGCAAAGTGTCAGAGCAGCAAATCGTGGCGCAGGCGCAGGTGCAAAGCCATCAGATTGAAACGGTGCGTGCCATGCAGACGTTAAAGCTGTTCAGTGCGGAAGCCAAACGCGAAGCCAGCTGGCAACATTTGTATGTTGATGCAGCAAATCGCGGCATTCAGATGGGTGTTTTTAACTTAAGTTTCCAGCATATCAATAAGTTATTGACCGGGATTGAGCATGTGCTGGTGATTTATTTTGGTGCTTTGCTGGTGCTCGATGGTGGTTTTAGTACCGGTATGTTGTTCGCATTTATCGCCTATAAAAGCCAGTTTATGGAGCGGATGTCGCGGCTCATCGATAAGGGCCTGGCGCTAAAAATGCTCAATCTGCATTTTGCCCGGCTGGCGGATATTGTTGCCACACCGCGCGAAGATAAGCAGGGCGGTATCGCGCAGCGCGAGATCGAGTTAAGCGGCCAGATCAGCGTCGACAGTCTGAGTTTTTCTTATAGCAGCAATGGCGCGCTGGTGTTACAGCAGGTGAGCCTCGACGTCGCCGCCGGTGAATCTGTCGCTGTAGTTGGCCCATCCGGCTGTGGCAAAACCACATTGTTAAAGCTGATGCTGGGGCTTTTTACACCGCAGCAAGGCGAAGTGCGGGTCGATGGAGTGCCACTCAGTCTGGTCAATCAAGCCTGTTATCGCAATCAGATTGCAGCAGTGATGCAGGACGACCAGCTGTTATCTGGTTCCATCCGCGACAATATCTGCTTTTTTGCTGATGAGCCGGATGATAGCTGGGTGCAGGAGTGTGCCAAACTCGCGGCGGTGCATGAAGATATCAGCCGGATGCCGATGGGGTATCACAGCCTGATTGGCGATATGGGCTCGGCATTATCTGGCGGCCAGAAACAGCGGATTTTGCTGGCGCGCGCTTTGTACCGGCGGCCGAAGATTCTGTTTTTGGATGAAGCGACCAGCCATCTGGATATGGTCACTGAAGCTGTGGTGTCGGGCGCACTGCAACAATTGCAGATCACGCGGATTATTATCGCGCACCGGCCTGAGACTATTGCCTCGGCAAACCGGGTGTTGACCTTGCCGGCATTACAGCAGGGCCCTGTTTCACAATAGAGTCTGATGTTCTTCTGCTTTTCTAAAATAAAAACAGCGGCAAAGCCGCTGTTTTGTTCCCCCTTATTCTGCACCTTCCGTGCTGCTACACCGGCTGCCTGCCGGCGTTTTATCCTGTTTGCCGCAGGATAAATTCTCGTTTACATGCTCCAGCGCACGCCGACCATGTAGACCCATGGGTCGATTTGTACGTCGACGCTTTGGATCACGTTGTTATTGACGCGGACTTCACCTGTAGTGTCGATATCCATTTTCGTGGCGACAAAATGCAGGCCCCAGTTGTCGCTCAGTTTGTAATTAAAACCGGCTTGCAGCGCCAGGCCCCAGCTGGCTTTTAACTTCAGGTCGACATCATCAGACGCAGTAGTTACTTTCAGTGCCTGCAGTGTGGTTTTTAATGCGCCTGACGCTGATTCGTCGAAGAATTTGGTGTAGTTCAAGCCCACGCCAACAAATGGGTCAAAGTTACTGTTGCCGAGGTCAAAGTGATACTGGCCTAATAAAGTTGGTGGCAAGTGTTTGGTGTTACCAATCGCCAGGCCATTAATGGCTGAGCCTTTCACTGCGATGTCGTGG
>CAMLNG010000087.1 GCA_946481195.1 uncultured Chromatiaceae bacterium | reverse complement strand
CCAGATACGCAGCAGATAGCTGCGTTAAGGTGCCTTGTGCCTGAGCTTTTTGCGCTGCTGTCGCTGCCGGGTTCTGCAACACAGCCATCGCAGCTTTCACGCCATTACCAATACCATTCAGACCTGCCAGCAAAGTGCTGAGGTCCAAATCCGGGTTGCCGGCGAAACCTAACTGAATGTTTTGGTTGTAACCGCCTTTACCGGCGAAATCGTTGGTAGAGAAATAAGTGCCTGGTACCGGCAGATAGCTATTTTGCCAGTCATATTGATAAAACACTTCGGCAGACAGTTGCTCGGTAAGGCCCAAAGAAGCCCACGCCATACCAACCGGAATATATGCCTCTTTTAAGTCAGCACCGGGCAGACGGGCAATACCCACGTCGATTGGCGTGATGTTGATACCGTGCTGGATCAGCGTACTTTCACCCCAGCTCAGCACCTGCTCGCCGACCCGAATCGACAGCGGGTTTGCGCCATCATTGAGGGCAAAATTCGCGAACAAATAAGCGTCGAGTAAACGTACGTCACGGCAGGCTAAATCGCGGGCATCGTCGTCCTGACATGGGTCAACACGATTGCCGGAAACCGGATTGGTATAAGCGCCGTCATTGTCCATCAGCGCCGCATCATAGAAATACATAAAGCGGGTGAACAGACCAAAGTCACCTTTAGTGATCGATAATTCGTGGGTGCCTTTAAACAGTTCGGAGAAAATATCACCTTTGTCGTAATTCAGGTTACCGGCATCGCCGTTAGATGAATAACCACCAGGCTGAGCCCAAATTTCTGACGAAGGATAAATGACGTTGGTGGCAGCGTTATAACCGGTCCAGTTAAAGCGCGGATGGTTGACTTTACTGATGGTGTCCCAGTTGCGGTCTTCTGCCCGCCAGCTGGCACCATATGAAAAGGTTGAGTCAAATACAACTTCGACATCATCACCCAACGTGAAGTTGGCTGCCTGAGTGGATGTTGCAGACAAGGCTAACAGTGCAGACGCGACACCAAGCACCAATGGCTTTTTGGTGAAGGCTAAAGGCCTTTTGTTCATGTTCGTTTCTCCCCCCTGTCCCTGCAGGTATATTTTGTTTTTGTAATCGGTCACGTTGATCAACTGCTCTGATCTCTGCGCACGTAGCAGAAATAATTACATCATTTTCCAGAGGGCGCAAGGCTTCAAGTTGGGTAAATCTGTTGATTTACCTTTAGTTTTTGCCGTTTGCCTCAAGCGATGGCTGCAACACTCCCCCCATCAGTTTAACTGAAGCTGGGGGTTGTGCTGACAAAATGCTTAACTCGCTGAATTCAAAAGGCAAAAACAACAAAAACATCGAACAGGTTTTAATCTACCGTTTAAAGTATTCACTCTAATTTATTTTCTGTAGCGCCTTAAACTTGCCGTTTTCGTCAGTAAACAACTCAAAACGGCCGTCGAGCCCTGAATGTTGAAAATAACGGCGAAAATGCTGCAAATCGATTTGGAGGCGCAAGCCGTTGTCAGCCTGCACCACCACTGCAGTGATATGCCCCTGATAAAAACTCAGTACCTGCTCTGTACTGAGTAATAAGCGAAAACGGTAACGTTTCTCAGCCATGGAGTGCTTTATGCAGTTTTTCGCTGAGATCAGGACTCAGTTGTTGCGTGTTGAGCTGTTCAAGTGCGGCACGCATCTGCGCCTGACGTCCTGGCGCAAAACGCCGGAACGATAACAGCGGCGTCACCAGACGGGACGCCAGTTGCGGATTGATGCTGTCGGCCCTCGCGATCACAGCGGCCAGACGCTGATAACCCAGGCCTTCGGCCTGATGGAACATGGCCGGGTTTTGCTGACCAAAGACTGCATACAAAGCACGCACCCGGTTTGGATTTTTCCAATCGAACTTGCTGCTTTGCTCGACCTGATCCATCAGTGCGAACACGCTGTTATCGGTCACTGAAGCAACTAACACAGAATGTTTATCAAAGAGCTGCACGTTGTCGCCATATTGCTGCAGGAACTGTTGCAACATCTGCGCTGAGTCATTGTGTCCGGCTTTCACCAGCGCTTGTAAAACTGCCAGTTTGTCAGTCATATTGTCCGCATGGGCATACTGGTGCTGCCAAAACTGCTCTGGCGTCGTTTTGTTGCGTAGCAGATAACGCAATGCGGTATTGCGCAGCGCCCGCAGACCGACCTGCGCCTCGGTATACGCATATGGCTGGGGTTGCAGTTGTTGATACAATGCCTGCCAGTCTGCAGCAAAGATTTCCGCCAGTTGCTGCTGATAATTGTCTAACACGTTCAGGATCAGCTCTACCGGGATCTGTTCATACTGCTCAGCCAGACTGTCAAAGCCAGGCAGAGTCAACAATTCAGCAGTAAACGCCTGATCTGACAAAGGCTCGCGGATCAACTGCCCCAATACTGACAGCATTTGTGGCGGCACCGGTACAATTTGCTGCTGTTGCACTGACTGACGAACTAAATCAGACCAAAGCTGTTGCATGGCGTCCCACCGGGCAACACCGTCCAGTGCATGTTGGCAAAGATAAAGCAATTCATCGGTCTGATATGCGTAGTTCAGTTTTACCGGAGCGCTGAAATCTGCCAGCAAAACCGGCACAACAGGCATCACCAGACCGTCGAAGCTGAATGTTTGCTGCTGTGCTGTGCACTGCAAAATACCTTGTTCGATCCGGCCATTGGCGTCGTGTAATTCATAACGCAGTGGCAACAACAATGGCTGTTTCTCGGCCTGATCTGCGGTCGGTGCTGTGGTTTGTTGCAGATGTAACTTCACGCCAGTGCTGGTGGGCTCAATTTTTGCGGTTAATTCTGGCGTGCCGGACTGACTGTACCACAGGGCAAACTGAGTCAAATCTACCTGATTGGCATCCTGCATCGCCGCTAAAAAGTCGTCACAGGTCACAGCCTGGCCATCATGCCGCTGAAAGTACAAATCCATGCCACGGCGAAAGCCTGCAGTGCCGAGCAGGGTTTGCTGCATCCGGATCACTTCTGCGCCTTTGTCATATACAGTCACTGTGTAGAAATTATTCATTTCTTCTACCACATCCGGGCGGATCGGATGGGCCATAGGACTGGCATCTTCGGCAAACTGCGCGGTCCGGATGGTCTTGATTGCATCAATCCGACACAAGGTGGCAGAGCCCATGGCCGCACTGAACTGCTGGTCACGGAACACTGTCAGACCTTCTTTTAAACTGAGCTGAAACCAATCACGGCAGGTGACTCTGTTACCCGTCCAGTTATGGAAATATTCGTGCGCGATAATACTTTCAATATTGAAATAGTCAGTGTCTGTAGCCGTTGCTGCGTCAGCCAGCACAAACTTACTGTTAAAGACGTTTAGTCCTTTGTTTTCCATCGCGCCCATATTAAAGAAATCAACGGCGACGACCATATAAATGTCCAGGTCATATTCCAGGCCGTATACCTCTTCGTCAAACCGCATTGCACGCTTGAGCGCTTCCAGCGCAAAAGTTGCTTTGGCACCTTCGCCTTTGTCGACATAAAACCTCAGCGCAACCTTGCGGCCGCTTTGGGTGACAAATTCACCAGATAATTCGTCAAAATCACCGGCGACTAAGGCAAACAAATAACAAGGTTTTGGGAAAGGGTCGTGCCAGCTGACGCGCACCCGGCCATCGGCCAGCTGATGTCTGGCAATCAGATTGCCGTTTGATAACAAAAACGGGATAGAATCCTCAGCAATGATATGGGTGGTAAACACCGCCATCACATCGGGCCGGTCCGGGTAATAAGTGATCCGGCGAAAGCCCTCGGCTTCACACTGGGTACAGTAGGCGCCATTGGATAAATACAGCCCTTCTAACGCTGAGTTGGCTGCCGGGTCCAGTACTGTGCGCACTTTCAGTTCAAACTGCTCAGGTAAACCGGACAATAAAATCCCGTCATCGGACTGAGCTTTCTGCGACCACTCCTCGCCATTCACCTCTAATGAAACCAGCGTTAGCTGCTGACCATCGAGCCAGAGCGTATCCGCCCCCGCAACATTGCGCTGCAACTGACTGACCGCTAATACCCGGGTCGCAGTCGGGTGCAGTTCAAACTCCAGTTCTATCTGACTGACCTGATAAGTTGCTCGCTGATAGTCCAGGCGGCGTTTGGCAATATTGGCAGACATCGATCACTCCTTAATACGGCAGAAAAAAGCCTGTAAAATTACAGGCTTATTAAATCACGCGACAGGACGCTCCACTACGGGCCTTAATGTGTCCGGCGGCGTCAGGCGCAAAATTTTAATACCCAGATAAGCATAGACAATCGCCAGCAGCGGATTTATCAGATTAAAGAAGGCATAAAACATATAATCCAGCGGACTGACGCCCAACACACCGTGCATATAGGCGCCACAGGTGTTCCATGGGATCAGCGCACTGGTAATAGTGCCGCCGTCTTCCAGAGTCCGGGACAGATTAACCGGTGCCAGACCGCGCTTTTCAAACTCTTCTTTGTACATCCGCCCTGGCATTACAATCGCCATGTATTGGTCAGCAGCCAGAATATTGGTGGCAATGCAGGTGAGAATAGTGCTGGTAATTAACGACCCGGTGCTGTGCGCGCGGCGCAGAATGGCCTGGACAAAACGTCGCAGTAAACCGGTATGTTCGAGCACTGAGCCAAACACCATCGCCGACATGATAAGCCACACCGTGTTCATCATTTTCGCCATGCCGCCACCGCTCAATAATTTATCCAGCTCAGCGTTACCGGTTTCGATGACAAAACCGCTGTGTAAGGTGGTCCAAACTACTTTTAACTGACCAAGCACTACGGGATAAGACTGATCCGTCATTTTTTCAATCAGTGGCTGCTGAAACAACACTGCCCATAAACCACCAAGCAAAGCACCGATAAACACTGTTGGGAAGGCCGGCACTTTTTTCACCGCCATCACCAGTAAAATTAACATCGGCACCAGATGCAGCGGGGAAATATCGAAATGTTGCTGCAGGTCGCGGCTGATTTGTTCAATTTTTTCTACATTCGCTACACCGTCGGCATTAAAACCTATCAGGACAAACAGCAAAATAGCCAACAGCAAACTTGGGATAGTGGTCCATAACATATGACGAATATGCGAGAACAAATCAGAACCCGCTACTGCAGGTGCCAGGTTGGTGGTGTCGGATAATGGTGAGATTTTGTCACCGAAATAAGCACCTGAGACGATAGCCCCTGCGGTAATCACCGGCGACAGGCCAAGGCCCATCGCCACCCCAATCAGTGCAACACCAACGGTCGCTGCTGTGGTCCAGGAGCTGCCAATACCAAGCGCAACAATAGCGCAAAGTACACAGGTCGCCGCGTAAAACCAGCTCGGGTTTAATACCTGCAGACCATAGTAAATCAGCGCCGGTACAGTGCCGGATAACAACCAGGTGCCAATTAAGGCACCGACGGAAAACAGAATTAACACAGCGCCAAGCGACAATGCGATGCCACGGATCATCGCCTGTTCCATTTCTTCCCAGCCAAAACCGTTTTTCAGGCCAATCAGCACTGCGATACCGGCGGCGACAAATAACGCCATTTGATTGGGCCCAAACGACGAGTCACTGCCGTACAGATAAACCGATAAACTTAACAGGAAAATCAGTACGCCCAGCGGTAGCAAGGCGTCCAGCATGCTCGGAGCTTTGGTGGTCTTAGATGTTGTCATTATTTGCTCTTTTTTTTGTTTTATTCGGCCCATCTGGCGGGCCTTTCATTTTTATCAGAGTACACCGGTCAGGTTCAGAAACACGGCGAGGATTGCAACTGGGGTGAACCAGCGGATACAGAACAGCCAGATACTATAAGCAACCGGCGAGGTATTCAACTCTTCACGGCTGGCATTTTGCCGGATTTTCCAACCGGCAAAAACCGCAATCGCCAATCCACCGAGTGGCAACATAATGTCAGAGGTCAGATGGTCAATGATTTCGAACAGGTTGTGCACTTCTTTGCCGACAAACACAAAATGCCACTTCGTCCACTCTGCGCCGGCAAAACTAAACACGGTCAGCAAGCTTAGTAACCACAGCACTACACCGGAAAACACACAAGCCTGCAGCCGGGTGAAACCTTTGGACTGAGTCAGCCAGGCCACCACTGATTCAATCATCGCAATAGTTGAGGTAAAAGCAGCAAACACCAACATAGTGAAGAACAAAGTGCCGACAATCTGACCACCCGGCATCTGACCAAAAGCGACCGGCAATGTGACAAAAATAAGCCCAGGGCCTTGACCTGCATCCAACTGCTGCGAAAACACAATTGGATAAATCACCATAGCAGCGATCAGTGCAACAGAGGTGTCTGCCAACGCAATCCAGATAGACGTTCTGGCGATCGAGACTTTACCCGGCATATAGGCGCCATAAGTGATCATGACTCCAGACGCCAGGCTCAAGGTGAAAAACGCATGACCAAGGGCCATCAGCATGCCGGCAACAGATAACTTGCTAAAATCCGGGGCGAACATAAAAGTCAGCGCCTGGCTGAAATCACCTGTGACGCCGGCATAAATCGCCAAACCAATCAATAACAGATATAAAGCCGGCATCATCCACCGGATCACCCGTTCCAGCCCCTGTTTCACGCCCCTCGCAACCACGGCACAGGTAAGCACTATGACCACAGTCGTCCACAACAACAGACTCGGCAGATCGGCGGAAAACTGGCCAAATAGTGCACCTATCTGACTGGCTGCTAGGCCCTGAAAACTGTGTTGTGCCGCCTTACCGACATAAGCAAAGGCCCAGCCTGCAATCACCGAATAAAACGACAGGATTAAAAAGCCGCCCACCAGCCCCATCCAGCCGGCGATTTGCCACAGTGGATTGACTTTAGCTTCAATGGCCAGCGCTTTGACCGACAAACCGGGGCTTTGCCGGCCACGCCGTCCTATCATGACTTCAGCCATCAACACCGGAATACCAATCAGCAATATGCAAAGCAGGTACATCAGCATGAAAGCACCGCCACCGTTTTGCCCCATGATGTATGGAAATTTCCAGATATTACCAAGGCCAACAGCAGCACCTGTTGCTGCGATGATAAACATCAGCCGGCTGGACCATTGCTGATGGACGGCAGCTGTAGCAGTCGTCATAAGATACTCTTTTACAAAGTTGCAAATAAAACAAAGGACTGCAGGCAGTCCTTTGTTCGGAAGTTATACAGGGAAACGATTATTTCTTGGCGATCTTACTGCTCATCACTAAATCCTGTGTGATTAACACAGTTTCTTCGAGCAGCGGATCTAGCTTTTCCAGCACTTCAGGTGCGTCTTCAACGGTTTTCACTGCTGGCAGCTTCAAGCGAGCCAGACGCTCGTTCAACCGTTTCAGTTCACGGGCTGTTTCACTGTCTTTTTTCGCCAGACGCTCTTTCTCATTTAAAGACACTGTCTTCTTGTCTTTTTCCTGGTTGTACAGCGCGATATCGTCATTGAGATATTTAAATTCAACCTCTTCGGCGATGCGTTTCTGATGCTTGGCCTGTAACTGTGGCAACGCTACTTTGATATCAGGCGAGCTGGTATAACTGGCCGGTGCTATCGAATCCCAAGGCAAGGCGTTTTCTTCTTTACTCTCACCCCACTCGTCAGGATTGATGGGAGTTGGATAAGTAATATCAGGCACTACACCTTTGTGCTGTGTGCTGCCACCATTAATCCGGTAGAATTTGGCGATGGTGTAGTTCAGACCACCAAGTTCTGCATCAAAAGTATCGTAAATCCGGCCTAACCCCCGGTGCTGCTGCACAGTGCCTTTACCAAAGGTGTGTTCACCAACGACCAGGGCCCGGCCATAATCCTGCATTGCTGCAGCGAAAATCTCAGACGCTGACGCGCTGTAGCGGTCAACTAATACGGTCATCGGACCGTCGTACAAGGTGGAACCGTCGGTATCATCATTCTGGGTGATACGGCCGTTGCCTTCACGAATTTGTACTACTGGTCCACGGTCAAAAAACAAACCACTGAGAGAAATAGCTTCTGGCAGCGAACCACCACCATTTCCACGTAAATCGATGACTAAAGCATCAATTTTTTCAGCTTTCAGTTTCGTGATTTCTTTCCGGACATCGTCGGTCAGATTGTTGTAAAAGCTCGGGATATTAATCACACCGACTTTTTTATCAGTCTGATGTAATTGCGATTTAAACACTTCGCCTTTGGCAGCACGGTCTTCCAGCCGGATTTTATCGCGAACAATTTCAATCAACTGCGGAGTTGCGCCGGCACTACCGCTGGCGGCCAGTACCTGCAGCCGTACTTTTGAACCTTTGGGCCCTTTAATCAAGTCAACAACATCGTCCAGACGCCAGCCGACAATATCAACAAAATCATCGCTGCCCTGGGCGACGCCAACAATCTTGTCTTTTGGCTTCAGCTTTTTCGTCAGATCTGCCGGGCCACCGGGGACCAGGCTGGAAATAACAGTGTAATCATCATCAGCTTGCAGAACAGCACCTATACCTTCGAGCGACAGGTTCATTTCCTGCTGGAAGCGATCGGTATTGCGTGGTGATAAATAATAAGTGTGCGCCTCAATGGAACGGGCGTATGAGTTCATCACTAACTGAAAGACGTCTTCGCTTTCTGTTTGCGCCAAGCGTTTTTTCGCTGACTTGTAACGTTTGGTCAGAATATCTTTAATTTCTTCCGGTTTTTTGCCGGCAAGTTTCAGGTTTAATGCGTCAAATTTAACGCGCTGACGCCATAACTCATCCAGCTGCGCCTGACTTTCCGGCCAGGGTGCATCTTCACGCTCATATTCGTAGGCATCATTGGCGTTAAAATCAAAGCCTTTATCCAGCAGTGACAAGGCGTAATCAAAACGCTCAGCACGACGTTGCAGGCTCAGATTAAACATCTGATAAGCAAAATCGAACTGACCTTTGGCGATGGCATCGTCAAACTGAAACTTGTATTGTTCAAAGGCGGCAACATCCGACTTGAGCATCACGTTGTGAAAATAATCCAGGCTGTCCAGATACTGGTCATACACTTTGGCCGACAATTTGTCGTCGATCTGGACCGGTAAATAATGACCGCGGGTCAAAATAGCCGCAATGCGTTTACTGGCAGTAAAATGCTGATCTAGCTGGGTCAGTTCCGGTAGCGTTACTTTTTCAGCGACCGGTGCTGCAATAGTGGCGCCACAAAACGCCAAAAACAAACCTGCGGCAATACCTGATAATTTTCTCATCGGACACTCTTTGAATTAGGCCTGAAATAGACTTCCACGCTGGGTTTTAACAATCATGCCTGAGGCCAGCTGCACCACAACATCTTGTTTGGCAAGCTCAACCACAGTCGCAGCTATTGGGCTGGCACCAAATTTGACCAACACCTTGCCACCTACCACTAACTGACCATCTTCGACGGCTTTGAGTTCAACCGGCGCAGCTTTTAACGGCTCAGCAGCAGGTTTAGATTTCAGCGTAGCGGCTTTCGCTGCTCTGTTGTTTGGTTTATGTTCCGGTTTTTTGTAAGCAGGTTTTACAGCTTTCGGAGCGTCGGACTGATTGGCCGAATCTCCGGCAGCAGCTGCTTTCGCTTTGGCACGTTCAGCCTGTTGGCGGGCTTTGCGGGCCTCCTGCGCCTTGGCTTTACTCTCGGCCAGCGTCGCCGCAGCATGTTCTGCCTGAGAGGCATCAATCACAGCGCCATCAACGCCTTCCAGGTCAACGCGGAATGCGCCTTCCTTCACGGCTTCCAGATAACGCCAGCTACTGGTGTACACCCGCAGCGCCTGACGTAACATAGTTTTACTGATTAACGGATTTTCCTGCAGTTTTTCTGCAAGATCCTGAAAAATACCGACTTTCAGCGGCTTTGCCGGACCAGTCAGACTAAAACACAATGGAAATTGTTCGGCCAGGAGCGCCACAACTTCTTTAACATTGTGCGGTTTGACTTGGGCTTCAACTTGACTGGTCATGGTTTAATACTCTTCTTCATCAATGACATCTTCGGCGTCGTCATCTGCGTCTTCATCATCTTCGTCGTCAGATAGCGCGCCCTGTTGTTCTATAAACTGGCGACTATGCGCAAGCGCCCAGTCGACCAGTTCGTCTTCATCTGCTTCGATCATTACTTCGCTGCCGCGCAGCTGATCCCAGATATCCCGCATCAGCCGGTCGATTAACGCGACACTGGCATCTTCCGGGATTGTTGGCCAGACCGCATGATAAATCGCGTTAATGCGGTCAGCGACCAGTTCTTCTTCGCCTTCCCAGTCACCGACATCCCGGACATCGAATAAATAATCCTGGACGGATAACCAGTCTTTCATAAGGTTTGTTCCAAACGTTGTTCTAATGCCCTGACGACATTTGCCAGCCCCTGTTGGTCAGCTTCGTCAAAGCGTGCCAGTGACGGACTATCAATATCCAGCACACCAATAATTTCGCCATGTACACGCAGCGGAAAGACTATTTCTGAATTACTGGCAGCATCACAGGCTATGTGGCCTGGGAATTCGTGCACATCTTTGACCAATTGTACTTCGCCGCTGGCAACTGCAGTGCCACAGACGCCTTTGCCAATGTCAATGCGGACACAGGCAGGCTTTCCCTGGAATGGACCAAGAACCAGTTGTCCGTCCTTTAATAAATAAAAACCGG
>CAMLNG010000086.1 GCA_946481195.1 uncultured Chromatiaceae bacterium | reverse complement strand
TGGGCTTTGTCACTCGTTGCTCACATAGAATGACTATGCCACGCGCCTCGTTTCGTGCCCAAAACGCCACCAACTCGAACAAAACTTAATCACCAAACATCAACAGCCCCTAGAGCACCATATAGTGTAAATCATTGGTTCCAATGACAGACCGGGCGCCCGCCCGGTCTTTTTTTACCCTGTAGTCACATTTTCCACAATGCCCGACTGATCAGATTTGCTTTCACCAGCCTGCAAGCCAATACTGGCAGGGCTCAACGGGCCCATAATAAAAACTCAGGAACCATTATGAAAACATCTTTCCAACCTACACTCATCGCAGTGTTGGTTACCGGCGCTTTGCTCGGTTGCCAGCCTGCCAGTAAACCAGCAGAATCAACCACTGTCGCACCGGCACCAGCTGCTGCGCCAACGGCGGAAGAAGCCAAAGCTTTTGTGGCGAAAGCTTCGGAGCAAACCCGTCAGTTATTGCTCGAGGTCAACCGCGCCGACTGGATCGCCAATACCTATATCACCGAAGACACTGAAGCACTGTCGGCCGATTACAACAAAAAGCTGACCGAAGCTGTGGTGGCCCTTGCCAACGAAGCGGCGCGCTTTAATGACACGCAGGTCGATGCCGACACGCGCCGCCAGCTGGATAAACTGAAACTGGCCCTGACATTGGCCGCACCAAAAGATCCGGCAAAAACTGAAGAACTGGCTGGCATTGTCGCCAAACTGAATGCCATGTACGGCAAAGGCAAATACACCAACGCAGCCGGCAAAGAAATGGCGCTGGGTGAGATGTCCACGGTGATGGCCAGTTCACGCAGTTATGACGAACAGCTGGAAATGTGGAAAGGCTGGCACGACACCGCTGCGCCAATGAAACCGCTCTATGTGCGCCAGGTAGAACTTGCCAACGAAGGTGCCCGTGAGCTGGGGTATGCCGATACCGGCGCGATGTGGCGCTCCAAATATGATATGAACGCCGACGCTTTTGCTGCTGAACTGGACAAACAATGGGGCGCCGTCAAGCCGCTGTATCAGGCGCTGCATTGCCATGTCCGCGCTAAACTCGGCGAAAAATATGGCACCGATAAAGTGCCGCAGGACAAACCAATCCCGGCACACCTGCTCGGCAATATGTGGGCGCAGAGCTGGGGCAATATTTACGATTTAGTCGCGCCGGAAAACTCAGATCCGGGTTACGACGTGACCAAACTGCTGGCAGCCAAAGGCTACGACGAGCTGAAAATGGTCAAAGGCGCTGAAGGCTTCTTTACCTCATTAGGTTTTGCGCCGCTGCCGGAAACCTTCTGGAGCCGCTCGCAGTTCACCAAGCCGCGGGATCGCGATGTGATTTGCCATGCATCAGCCTGGGATTTAGACGCCAAAGACGATTTACGCATCAAGATGTGTATCGAAAAAACCGGCGAAGAATTTGCGGTGATCCACCATGAACTGGGGCACAACTTCTATCAACGCGCCTACAAACATCAGCCGGTATTTTATCAGGACAGCGCCAACGACGGTTTCCATGAAGCCATTGGCGATACCATCGCTTTATCGGTCACGCCAAAATATCTGCAGCAAATTGGCCTGCTGGAGCAAGTGCCGGACGAATCCAAAGACATTGGCCTGTTAATGAAAATGGCGCTGGATAAAGTGGCGTTTCTGCCCTTTGGTTTGTTAGTGGACCAGTGGCGCTGGCAGGTGTTTTCCGGTCAGGTGAAACCGGAGCAATATAACGACGCCTGGTGGAAGTTAAGGGAGAAATATCAGGGTGTGTCTGCACCAGTGGCCCGCACTGAAGCCGACTTTGACGCCGGCGCTAAGTTCCACGTGCCGGCCAATACGCCTTATACCCGTTATTTCCTCGCGCATATTCTGCAGTTCCAGTTCCACAAAGCACTGTGTGAAATTGCCAAAGATGCCGGCCCTATCCACCGCTGTTCCATTTATAACAGCAAAGAAGCCGGTACTGCGCTGAACGCCATGTTGGAAATGGGCGCCAGCAAACCCTGGCAGGACGCTTTAGCAACCCTGACCGGTAAACCGGAAATGGATGCTTCGGCCATTCAGGCTTATTTTGCGCCGCTGCAGGCATACCTGGACGAGCAAAACAAAGGCCGCCAGTGTGGCTGGTAAATTGCGTTGATTCAGAACTAAAGACAAAGGGCAGCGCCGGCTGCCCTTTGCTTTTTTCACCGATGTTTAGGCCATCAGACAAGCATTCAGCCAGCGCAACGCCAGGTCCAGGGTTTCCAGACGTTGCTGCAGGGCCGTTCAGAATTTACTGTCGAGCTGCTTTTGTAACTCCTGTAGCTGTGCTTTGCTGAACTTGCCTTTGGCCAGCAGCTTTTTAATCAGCTCAAACTCGTGGCCTTCACCGGCCACCATCTTATGCATCACCACTTTGTCGGTGATCACTTTGACATCCACATCGAGGTCATCACCATCTAAGGTTTTCACCAGTACCTGAGGCCCATCCGGTGTGTTGGCTTGCATGTGTTCGACTATTTTGCGGATTTTATCGCGTTTTTCTGCCGGCAGTTCCGCCAGCGCTTTATCCAGTTCGGCCGGGCTTTGGCTGCTGTCCCATTTAAAGGTTTTGCCGTCAGCGTCATTCAGCACCAGGACCTTCGTTTGTTTTTTCTCCGTGGTTTTTTCGGCTTGCTCAGGATCGGCGGCACCGGCCTGCGCACAGGCCGTCAGTGACAACAACAGCAGCGGGAACAGTATCTTCGGTAACACTTTCGGTAAAAACTGGCCAGATTTTTTCATCGTTTCACTCCTTGGGATTTAGAGTCCGGCTGCGGACTCTGACCCTTCGTTATAGGAAGTTTGGTGCCAAAGTTTTTATTGTTCATTTTCATATACTTAAAATTTGAAGCTTGCGAAGCGCTGGAAAATATCCCGAAATGAGGAGGTCAAAGTGCTGATTTGCGCCACCAGTGGTGGCAGGCGCTGACATCTTTTTATAAAAATGTTTTATTTCAGCATGTTAATCAGTGAAAACGCACAACGGTACTGGCATCGAATTTGCCATTAGATCGCAACAGCGGCCTGCTCCGGGCCGCAGCAACAGGAATATCCATGTCATTCAGTTTGCCTAAAGCCCTGATCCTCGGCGTTTGTAGTCTGTTTGTGTTGATGGGCCTGAGTCAGGCACTGACTTTGTGGTGGTTTCAGCAGCAACTACAGCAACAGCTCAGTGAGCAGAGTCAGGCACTGAGCCGGCTGATTCTGGCGCGCACCGCTGAAAAGCTGCAGCATCAGTTTGTGTTTTCGTCCGACGCTAAGGTTCAGGTGTTCAGTGCTGAGGCCAATGTGCCGACAGAGGCATTGGCATCACAACAGCCATCCACACCAGCCGCAGAGCGCCAGGTCGAAGTGCGCAAACTGGAAAATGGCCTCACCATAGTCCAGATGAAACAGCAGCACGACGATAAGGCAGGCAAAGCAGCTGCGGCAGTCGACGTGGATTTAAATCTGCAGCTGGAACAAACCCTGTCTGAATTAAAACAACCAGGCACAGCGCCACAACATTGGGTCAGCCAGTTTAAATTAAAAACCAGTGGCTCCAGCCAGCAATTAATCAATCAGTACCTAAGTTATCAGCTGCTGGCGCTGGCGCTGTCCATCGCGCTGGCCCTGCTGTTGCTGCTGTGGTTTGGCTCGCGCCTGTTACAACCGCTGCAACAATTGGTGCGCGGCTTGCGTGCCTTAGGCCAGGGCGAAGCCGGTATTCAGCTGGATACCCGGGCACCACTGGCAGAATACCGTCAGGCGTTACAGCAATTTAATCAGGCCAGTACTGAGCTTGCCGCTTTGCAGCAGCAAAAAGCCGAGCTGGCCCGCCAGCAGCAACTGGTGGAACTGGGCGAAATGAGTCGTGGCCTGGTGCATGCGCTCAGAAACCCCATTCATACCATGGCTCTGGCGCTTGAGCAGTTGTCCGGCAGCGACCCGGCGCTGCAGCAGCTGATTGAACAAAAAATGCAGCATATCAACCGCACCCTGAGCACCTTATTGACACTAAGCTGTCAGGGTGTCGACCGCAGCACGTCAGTGACGCTCAAAGCCGTGCTGCAGGACCTTTGCCTGGAATTCTCTGGCCAGCAACTGCAGCTGGACGCACAGGCATTGTTTTGCCGCGGCGCAGAAGCTGAACTGCGGTTTATTTTCCATGTGCTGGTTAGTAATGCGGTGGAAGCCAGCCCAGAGCCAGGCACTATTTGCCTGAAATTGTGGCAAGCGCCTGATGGTATTTATTTTCAGGTTTCAGATCAGGGCCCGGGCCTGAGCCCAACTGTAGCCACCAGTCTGTTTCAGCCGCATATCAGCAGCAAAGCAGAAGGCGCTGGTATGGGCCTGTATCTGGCAAAACGTCTGCTGCAAATGTATTACCAGGGCGATATTCAGCTGCAAAACAAACCGGAAGGCGGCGTATTGGCTGAAATCAGGCTGGGCACGGAGATTAACCCATGACCCTCTCACAAGCATCAGAACAGCCGCATCAACCCTTGTCGTTACAGCATCCACAGCTGCTGGTGGTCGAAGATGACCAGAGCCAGCGTCAGCTGGTCACTGAGTTATTACAGGCCGAGGGTTATCGTGTCTGCAATGCTGACAGCGTACCGGCAGCCATTCTGCAGTTACAGCAGCAACCGGACATTGCGCTGGTATTCAGCGACTGGAAACTCGGAAGTCTGAGTGGCTTAGAATTGCTGGATTATTGCAAAGCGCATTATCCGACGCTGGGTTTTGTTATTGCGACAGCCTACGGCTCGGTCAGTCATGCGGTAGAAGCCATTCAGGCGGGCGCCGACGACTATCTGGCAAAACCCTTTAAACGCCAGGAATTGTTGCTGGCGGTACGCAAAGGTCTGCGCGCCCGCAGCTTGCGTAAACAGAACCAACAACTGACAGCAGCCCTCAGTGAACAGCAACAGTTGGTCGATATCATCGGTCATGCGCCTTGTATGCAGCAGTTATTTCAGCGCATTCAGCGCATTTCCGGTACTGATGTGACAGTACTCATCAGCGGCGAAAGTGGCACCGGCAAAGAGCTGGCGGCGCGGGCGCTGCATCAGTTATCGCCACGCCGGCACGGGCCATTTATCGCGCTGAACTGCGGCGCTATACCGGAAAGTCTGGCTGAAGCCGAATTATTTGGTGCGGAAAAAGGCGCTTTTACCGGCGCCCATGCGGCCAAGGCCGGCAAGTTCGAAGCGGCAGAAAACGGCACGCTGTTCCTGGACGAAATCGCCGAACTGCCGCTGAGCCTGCAGGCCAAATTGTTGCGGCTGTTACAACAAGGCACTGTGACCCGGCTTGGCAGCCATCAGGAAATTAAACTCAATGTGCGGATCATTGCCGCCAGCCATCAGGATTTGGCAGTCGCTGTGCGCGAAGGTCGTTTTCGCGAAGATTTGTTTTACCGGCTCAATGTAGTTCCGCTGCATATGCCGGCGCTGCGTGAGCGTAGTGAAGATATCCCGCGCCTGCTGGAGCATTTTCTGCAATTACACCAACAGCGTTATCAACAACAGGCGCCGGCGCTCAGTAAACAAGCGCTCAAGCAACTACTCGGCTATCGCTGGCCCGGCAATGTGCGCGAACTGGCCAACCGGATTGAACGCTATGTGCTGCTTCAGGATGAACAGGAACTGCTGGCGGGGTTACAACCTGACGTCAGCCAGGTTTCTTCAGGCTTCATTCTGCCGCCGGAAGGGCTGGCCTTTGAAATGCTGGAAAAAAGCTGTCTGCAGCAAGCGCTGCAACGCAGTGACGGCAACAAAGCGCAGGCTGCGCGCTTGTTGCAGTTGCCCTACAAAGCGTTTTTATACCGGCTGGAGAAATTTGGTTTAGCCGGCTGAGGTCTCATCGTCGGTTTGTTGAAGCACTAACCTGTTACGCCGGTGACGATAGTGGGTTCGAAGCCGATAAAAGGTGGTAGTCAGTATTGTTGCCAGCGTCACGCCAAGTAAATCAGCCAGAATATCCAGCAGTTCAAAACTGCGTGACGGAAACAGCAGCTGGCTGACTTCTTCCAGCAAAGCAAAACCCAAAGTCAGGACCACTCCCAGGTAAAGCCGGACCGGCCCCAACGCCAACTGGCGGGCTCTGGTGGCAAAAATCAGCAATAACGCCAGAGTCCCAAACAGGATCAGATGGCCGATTTTGTCACCGTAAGGCATGGAAGCGCCCAGTTGAATAAAAAAATTCGGCTTGCCAAGGTCCGCTTCCAGGATCACCCAGGCCAACAGACCAAACACAGCAACAGCCGGTAACCAACGCATATTTTCCCCTTTCATCCCACCCCTATGCGCGATGGTCACAACAAAAACGATTTATTTTCGCATCCGGCCTAAACTTTTTTTCGTACCTGTACGACCAAAGTTCAGATTCAACATCAACAAGGATATCCATCATGGCCCAAAGTTCTGTCCAATCAGATCTAATCCAGTCCCCCGGCTGGCGTCAGGCCGGTCAGGTTTTTCTGCTGTTTATGCTGGCGATGCTGTTTGCCAATGCGCTGTTGCTGTTACTGGAGAGCAAACTCGGGTTATACAGCTACTTCGCCGCGCCGCAATTGCAGCTGCTGACGCAACCTATTCAGTGGTTTTGTCAGATCCTGACTTAAAAGGTTCCACCTGATAGCCGGCTTGTTGCAATAGCGCCAACACCCCTTCTGTGCCGGCTAAATGGCCTAAACCCACCAGCACCAGCTCTTGTTCTTTGTTACCAAACAACGCCTGAATTTGCGGTAACCAGGCCTGATTCCGGGCGACAAACATTTGCTGATAAGTTTGGGCATCAGCCGCTTTCACCGGCGCCAGCACTAACTGTTCCACCGCTGTCAAATCGCCACTGCGCCAGGCGCTCAGAGCCTTGCCCATCATGTCTGCAGTGTCACTGACATCGGCCAGCGCATGCTGTAAAAACACATCTTCGCGGCCTTCACCTAAACTGGCCAATAAATTCAGTTGAAACTCAATCGGCTCCAGATATTTCAGCGTTTTCTTCTGCTGCTGCGCCAACGTCAGATAATGTTGGTCAACGCCAGGTGACGTGAATTGATGTTGTTGCAACTCCAGCAGTGTCAGCTGAGTCACCAGCATGCCGGGTTTAAATTGGTCAATCTGCGGCAAAGTTAACCGGTGCCTTTGCAGGATATCGAGCAACTGCCCCCGGGTTTTATCCGACAACTTGCTGCTGAGCCTGGTACCGGCCGGATACAGCAGTTGCTGCTGCAGCACTGCAGCACGGGCCGGGTCCTGCATCGGGGCCAAATCAGTCTCCAGCACCAGCACGTCGCTGCGCTGAAAAGCAGCATCAAACTCAGCTGGCAGCGGATATTGTGAAGGTGGCAATAAATGTACAGTCCCGCCAATCAGCACCTGATCAGCGCCTTTACTGACCCGCCAAATGGCACTGTCCGCCTGCGCAACTGTACAGCACAGCAACAAGATGACACTAAAAACCCAGGCTTGCATTGTCGATTTCCTTGTCGTTTATAAAGGAAAAGGCCGGTTGAACCGGCCCTTTTTTATTTCTTAATTTTCTGTGGCCGTTGCCAGCCACTGATATGACGTTGTTTAGTCCGCGCTACGACCAACTCGTCAGCGGCCACATCGTGGGTCACCACAGAACCGGCGCCGACAGTACTGTTTTTGCCTAACGTCAACGGGGCGACCAACGAACTGTTGGAGCCGACAAAAACGCCATCTTCAATCGTTGTTTGGAACTTGTTCGCGCCATCATAGTTACAGGTGATAGTGCCGGCACCGACATTCACTTTGCTGCCGATCACAGCATCACCTAAATACGTCAGATGGTTGGCTTTGGAACCTTTACCCAGCTGTGTTTTCTTCAGCTCCACAAAGTTGCCAACATGGCTGTCGTCTGCCAGCACTGAATCAGGGCGGATACGGGCAAATGGCCCGACTGAACATTCTGCACCAATAGTGGAAGATTCCACCATGGTATTGGCTTTGATCTCGGTATTATCGCCGACTGTACAATCTTTCAGGATACAGTTGGCGCCAATCACCACACCGTTACCAAGCACTACTTTGCCTTCAAAAATAACGTTGACGTCAATCATCACGTCCGAACCAACAGATACAGAACCACGCACGTCAATCCGCGCCGGATCGCGTAAGTTCGCGCCGTTCAGCATCAGTTCTTCGGCTTTACGGGCCTGATAAGCCCGTTCCAGCTGGGCGAGCTGCACCCGGTTGTTGGCGCCTTCGGTTTCTATCGGATTGGTCGGATGTGCGGTGGCGATATCCACGCCGTCGGCGTGCGCCATCGCGATAATGTCGGTTAAATAAAATTCGCCCTGAGCGTTATTATTTTGCAGTTTACCGAGCCAGTGCTTCAGTTGCTTCCCTGGTACTGCCATGATGCCGCTGTTCACTTCGGTGATTTTCAGCTGCTCAGCATTGGCATCTTTTTGCTCAACAATCCCCACCACTTTGCCGTTTGCACGCACCATCCGGCCATAACCGGTGGGGTTTTGCAGGTGGACTGTCAACACGGCCAGGCCGTTGTCACTACGTGCTGCCAGCAACTGCTGCAGGGTTTCCAAGCGGGTCAGCGGGACATCCCCATATAACACCAGCACAACGTCGTCATCAGATACATGAGGCAGCGCCTGTTGCACTGCATGACCGGTGCCCAGTTGCTCCGCCTGCAGCACCCAGTTTAGTGGCTGTTCGCCTAACCCGGTTTTCAGCTGTTCTGCACCATAGCCATAGACCAGGTTGATTTGCGCCGCATTAAGCTGACGTGCGGTATCTATCACATGCTGCACCATCGGCCGCTCAGCGACCTTGTGCAACACTTTTGGTAAAGCTGATTTCATCCGGGTGCCTTTACCGGCCGCCAGGATCACGACGTTTAATGCCATCTGAGCCAATCCTTATGATATTGATACGCCATTCTAACCGAACGCCACTGAAATTACAGGGCCGGCGCAAAGTGCCGGCACAGAACCTTAATTTGCTTCTATTCATTGCCCCAGGACGCGACAAACTCTTCGCCATATAAAGATTTGTAGTGCAGGGTGATTTTCAGCGTTTTGAGCAGTTGATCAAATTCGGCTTGCGTTAAAGTACAGGGTTCATCTGCAGCACGGATCACCATTTGTCTGTCACCGACTTTATAAAACCGCGCCACATTACCGGCGCCAAAACACATCCTGGCAGTATCAATACCAAGTGCCGGCCAGATGCCGTGTGCGGTTGGCGGTTGTTGGCCGGCAACAGCAAAGTCAACCTGAGTGACCTCCGCCGGCCCAAGGCCATTGTTGTTCACCAAAAGGACAAAAGCGGTGCGGCCGTCAGCAGCAGGGTCCATATTGGCTTCAAATTCCAGGTAGGGCCGCAACGACAGCTTATTATGCTGCTGAAAGGAATATCCCTGCCAAACGGAGGTGACCAGCGCGCATAATGCCATCACGACGGTGCTGACTGCGGTCCATTTTTCCCAATGAATACTGTTGTTATTATGTTGGTCCATCGGTGGGCCCGTTTGTTTGGTTTCAGGAAAAAAGTCGTGTTTCCTGTCACAGGATGATTGTTGGAGACCCAGATTAACAAAGATATAAGGCAAAAAAAAAGCCACCCGAAGGTGGCTTTTGTAACAAGAAACAACTTACTTCTTGCGCATTCTCTGGATCAGACGTAACTGCGCAATTGCTTCGGCCAGTTGTGCCGCCGCTTCTGCATAGTTGAAGTCGGCGCCGGCATGTTGCATCGCTTCTTCGGCTTTTTTCTGAGCCGCCAGCGCTGCCTGCTCGTCCAGGTCTTCAGCGCGGATCGCCACGTCGGCCAGCACTGTGACAGTGTGTGGTTGTACTTCAAGTACACCACCAGCCACATAAATCAGATGCTCTTCACCGAACTGTTTTACGATCCGCACCATGCCTGGCTTGATGCCAGTCAGCAGTGGAATGTGGCCAGGTAAAATACCCAACTCACCTTCGCTACCAGTAACCTGAATGGACTCAACAAGGCCAGAGAAAATCTTCTCTTCGGCACTTACTACGTCCAACTGTACTGTCATCGCCATTTCGCTCTCCTAAAGCTGTAAAATTACAGCTTCTTCGCTTTTTCGATCGCTTCGTCGATAGAACCAACCATGTAGAAGGCTTGTTCTGGCATGTGATCGAATTCACCTTCCAGGATGCCTTTAAAGCCACGGATAGTATCTTTCAGTGAAACATATTTACCTGGAGAACCAGTGAATACTTCAGCAACGAAGAATGGCTGTGACAGGAAACGCTGGATCTTACGGGCACGGAATACTGTCGTGCGGTCAGCATCTGACAGTTCGTCCATACCCAGGATCGCGATGATGTCTTTCAGCTCTTTGTAACGCTGCAGCACTGACTGCACGCCACGGGCAACTTCATAGTGTTCTTTACCGATCACCAGAGGGTCCAGCTGACGTGACGTTGAGTCCAGTGGATCGATCGCCGGGTAAATACCCAGAGACGCGATGTTACGGCTCAGTACTACTGTTGCATCTAAGTGAGAGAACGTAGTGGCTGGTGACGGGTCAGTTAAGTCGTCCGCAGGTACGTAAACGGCCTGGATAGATGTGATAGAACCAGTTTTGGTTGAAGTGATACGCTCTTGCAGAACGCCCATCTCTTCCGCCAGTGTTGGCTGGTAACCTACCG
>CAMLNG010000085.1 GCA_946481195.1 uncultured Chromatiaceae bacterium | reverse complement strand
TCTGAATTGGGTTATTTTTTAAATGCACTGCTTGGCTATAAATCGAGCCCGAGCCAGGGCCAGCTGTTGGCGTGGAGTCTGCTGCTGATATGTTTGCTGGTGCTGCGCCGGCGGGAGTTAAAGTCATGAGTAAAATGACCGGAGTGATGGCACTGGCCAGCGCCCTGCTGATGGCAGGATTGAGTGCCGGGGCCCGGGCGGATGGCCGTGTGGTGGACAAAGTCTATCATCCGTATGTGCAGCCCTATGAGCAGGAATTCGAATACCGTTACGTCTACCAGAAGCAAAGCGCGCATCAGAATGACAACGATATGGCGCAAAAACTGGGTTATGGCCGGGCCATCGCAGACCGGCTGGCGCTTGAGCTTTATGTGATGGCCGAACGCCGCTCGCCGGATGATTACCATATCAGCGGTTATGAACTGGAAATGCGCTGGATGCTGACCGAACAAGGTCAATACAGTGCCGACTGGGGGATGTTGTTTGAGCTGGAGCGGGAAAATCATCAAGGCAATTTCGAGTTTACCAGCGGCCTTTTGATGGAAAAAGAATTTGGCCCCACCAGCCTGACCTTAAACGCGCTGGCTGTTTACGAATGGGGCAACAATATCGAAAACGAGCTTGAGGGCGAATTCCGCCTGCAATATCGTTATCGTTATCTGCCGCAGCTGCAACCGGCCTTTGAGTTTTATGCCGGCGAAAATTACAAAGGCGCGGGCCCGAGTTTAATGGGCGTGCAAAAATTTGAGCAGATGAAAATGCTGAAATGGGAGCTGGCAGTGATTTTTGCCATCGACGCCTCTACGGTGAACAACACGCTGCGGTTTGCGCTCGAGTATGAATTCTGACCGGTCGAGGTGATCCTGACTTGTCCTCTGCCGCAACCCCTTGCTGTGGGCAGTGAATTTAGGTAAGTTTTGTGACGCTTTTGTTGCGGCCTGAGCCTGCTGAACCTTAAGGTTGTTTTAAGACTCGGCCGCGACAATACCCGATGTATAACAACTAAAAGTTGCAGGGATTAGATGTCACAGCAGTCATTGTTCGGCCGGATCAGCGGTCCTTATCTGGTATTTACTCATTTTATTGTGCTGGCACTGGCTGGCTTATCCCTAAGCCGTCTCGCGCTGATGCTGTGGCAATGGGACAGGGTACAAGCAGCCGGCAATCCGCTGTGGATGCTGGTGCAGGGTGTACGCGCCGACCTCATTTTACTTGGTTTACTGCTGGTGCTCCCGGTGTTACTGGCACCCGTGCTGGCGTTGTCCCGGTTTAAAACCCTGTGGCGGCGTTTTAGTTATGTCTGGTGTCTTGTCGCGCTGACCTTATTGATTTTTATCGAATTATCCACCCCTTCATTTTTACTGCAGTACGACATCCGGCCAAACCGGTTATATGTCGAATACCTGAAATACCCGAAAGAAGTGTTCAGTACCTTATGGCATGGCTTCCGCTTGCCATTGCTGCTCGGCACTGCTTTTACGGTGTTGCTGGTGGTGCTGGCGGCCCGGCATTTTCGCGCTGTGGCACAGCAGCAGGGTTGCACCTCTAATAAAAAATTATGGCTGAGCTGGCCGCTGGTGGTGCTGCTGGTCTTTATCAGCATTCGTTCAACCACACAGCACAGACCAGCCAACCCGGCGCTGTTTGCTATTACGCCGGATGCGATGGTCAATTCATTGATTATCAGCTCGGGTTATTCAGTGCTGTATGCCGTCTACAGCTTGCGCCATGAAGCCCGCTCGACTGAGATGTATGGCAAGCTGGATGAAAAGACGATGCTGCAGCAGGCGCTGGACTGGCCCTGGCTGAAGCACTACCAGTTCAGCAATCCGGCACAGCCTACCTGGCACCAGCAGCAAGCGACGGTGAAACGCGACAAGCCACTGAATCTGGTCATTGTGCTGCAGGAAAGTATGGGCGCGACTTTTGTCGAGTCACTCGGTGGTGTACCGGTGACACCTGAACTGGAGCAGCTGAAACAGCAAGGTTTGTGGTTTGAGCAGCTTTATGCCACAGGTACCCGTTCTGTGCGTGGCATTGAAGCTGTAGTAGCCGGATTTGCGCCGACGCCGGCACAAAGCACTGTGAAACTCTCTAACAGCCAGCAAAATTTCACCACGCTCGCTTCAGTGCTCAAAGCGGCTGGTTTTCACACCCAGTTTATTTATGGCGGTGAGGCGCATTTTGACAATATGCGCAGCTATTTTACCGGCAATGGTTTTAGCCAGATTGTTGATATCAATCAGATTAAAAAACCGAAGTTCGTCGCCAGCTGGGGCGCCAGTGATGAGGATTTATTTGATAAAGCCGATGCGGAGCTGAACCGGTTGCAACAACAACGTGCGCAAACCGGCCAACCGTTTTTCAGCCTGGTATTTACCTCGAGCAACCATGAGCCATTTGAATTCCCCGACGGTCGTATTGACCTGCACGAAGAGCCGAAAAATACCGTGAACAATGCGGTGAAATACGCCGACTGGGCCATGGGGCAGTTCTTTAAAAAAGCCCGTAACAGCAGTTATTGGCAGGACACTTTGTTTTTGATTGTGGCAGACCACGACAACCGCGTGTACGGCTCTAACCTCATTCCGGTGGAAAAATTCCGCATTCCGGGGCTGATTTTAGGCGCTGATACTAAAGCCGGCACTATTGATACGCTGAGCAGCCAGATAGATTTAGCACCGACGTTGTTATCGATGCTGGGCGTCAGCAGCTGCCATCCGATGATTGGCCGCGACCTGACGCTCGATAGCAGTTCACCGGGGCGGGCGCTGATCCAGTTTGATCAGTACTTCGCACTAAAGCAGCCGGACGGCCTGACCATCTTAAAGCCGGATGGCAGCGTAGTGCGCGGCACTTACGACGAAACGAAAAAAGCGCTGCACTTAAGTGACTTACCGGCCAGCCGTCAGCAATATGAAAAGGCATTGGCGCAGGTACAGCTGCCGTCTTACCTGTACCGGGAAGGCAAATATAAAAGTGAGCATCGCTGTGAGACGTCTGTGGTCGCACCTTGAGGTGATTCTGTAGGCAAAGGCTTGTGTTGGGGTATTGATCAGTTTTAGCGTCATTACCGTAACGGGTTGCAGATAAAACAACTCGAATCCACCAGCACAGGAACTTTGCCAATGACTTTCTCTGTTCGTTTACTCCCTGCTATGGCGCTGCTTGGCAGCGCTTTGTTGTTCAGTTCAGCCCAGGCCGCTGATGCGCCCAAAATCACCAGTCAGCAACTGGCGCCCAATCTTTATCTGGTCAAAGGCAGTGGCGGTAATATCGCTGCCTTGCTGGGTAAAGACGGCGCTTTAGTTATCGATGCCCAGTTTGCTGCCACCGCGCCTTTAGTCAAAGCGGAGCTGCAACGGCTGCAAAATGGCGTGTTGGTTAATACGCTGGTCAATACGCATTTTCATAAAGACCATACCGATGGTAATGCAGCGCTTGCTGGCGGCGCCCTTATTATTGCGCATCAGGCCGTGCTGACCCGGTTACAGAGCGACGCCAAGTTCAACAAAGCCGGTTTGCCGACCGAAACCTTCAGCGGTGAAAAAACGTTGCAAATCAATAACCAGCAGGTGTTGCTGCAAACCATGCCGGTCAGCCACACCGACGGTGATTTAGTCGTCTGGTTTAAAGCACAGAACGTGCTGCATATGGGCGATTTGTTTTTCGCCGATCGTTTCCCGTTTATTGACCTCAATAGCGGCGGCTCAGTGGCCGGTTACATTGCCAACACCAAAACCATCCTCGGCCAAATCAACGCCAGTACCAAAATTATTCCAGGCCATGGCGAGCTGATGGACAAAGCCGGCCTGCAGCGCTTTTTGGCGATGATGGAGCAGACGCTCAGCGAAGTGCAGGCGATGAAAGCGCAGGGCTTAACCGCCGATCAGGCGGTGGCGAAAGGGCTGTCGGCACAGTGGAAAAGCTGGAGCTGGAATTTTATCACCGAAGAGAAGTGGATCCGGACTTTGTATCAGGCCTGATGTGTGAGCGGATAACCGGTCTGGCGCTACAGCCGGCAGGCTGGTTATCATAAGTAAAATAATTGTAATTAATGGTTGCTTCTTTGTATTGTATTAACTAGTGTGAATATTGTGAAGCCAACGTACAAGGACTGCCGCCAATGAAACTCCGTACTTCTGTTACTGTTCTTGCAGCATTGCTGCTAAGCCAGCTCTCCACATCTGCTGTTGCCGCCTCCCCAAGACCGGCGCAACCGGCACAAACTCCCACAGAACATTCCAGTCAGGCGTTACCAGCCAGCTTTTTCGGCGGGACTGAGCAGGGTAAAAAAATTGACTACAAAGTGCTGGATCTGGTGCTGCGAACTTCAGTATTAGCGGAAGGGATCCCGCAGCGCACGACAGTACCGGAACGGGAACAGCGCTACGATATTTACCGCAGTTATCCGGTCGGTGACCACTTTACTGCGCTATCTGCCAATCGTTTTCATTTTGAAGAATATCAGCAGAACCCGGAAATGCGTGATGTGATAAGCCAACTGCGCCGGCAGTTAGCCGCTGTACCGGAGCAAACTCCGCTGAATCAACTGAGTAAAAACGAACAGCTGGCATACTGGCTGAATTTGTATAACGTGACAGTGCTGGACGAAGTGATCAAAGTCTATCCGCGCAAAGATCTGGAAACCTTTTTACTTGGGACGGCAGAACAGCCAGGATTGCTCAGCCAAAAGATCCTGACAGTTGCAGGTGTACGTTTGAGCCTGGATGATATTCAGTTTGCAATTTTACCGAAGCAATTTCCAGAGCAGCCGGAAGTGATTTATGGCCTGTACCAGGGGGTGATTGGCAGCCCGAATATTCCAACCATGGCCTATACCGGTAGTAATGTGCAGCAGCAATTAGTCAAAAATGCTGCTGAGTTTATTAACTCCAACCGCGGCACTTTACCAAAAGGTACTTTGGGTTTTCGGGTCTCCAGTTTTTATCAACGCAGTGCAGCCTATTTCCCGGATTTCCAGGCGGACCTGCGTAAGCATTTAGCCACCTATTTACGCCTTGACGAACAGCCTTATCTGCAGGGCAATAAAACTATTCTGACGAATCTGTCCAATTACAACGTCACCGATGTGTACGGCACATTGCCAAATACCAAAGGTCATAAAACCGCTGTCAAAGTGGCGGCGCTGCCATTGGGCCCGGTGGTTGCGCGTAAACTGACGTCCGAGCAGCTGGAAAGGTACCATTTGCTGAAACAACGCGGACAGACCATGCAGGCGCAGCAGCATCAGCTTACGTCACCACAGCAGCAGCCCGCAGCGGCGATTTAACGTCCTTTTGGATGAGAAGAAAAACAAAGCCCGCAATGCGGGCTTTAGTTTTTAGGAAGTTCTGGTGCTACATCAGTTGCGGCGGGGTTTTGATGCCGCGGGCATTGCGTTTGCCGGCGATCTCGAGCTCTGCCAGATGAAACAGATTGGTAAAAACCAGCGGCGGCGCCGGATAACCGAATTGTTCGATAAAAGCGATTCGGGCCTGTTCCAGTAACAAATTGCACAGCTGGTCGTACTCGGAGTGGCCGTCGTAACTTAAAGGTTCCTGCAGGCTGGCCAACTGATGTTGCTGCTGCATGCGGATAAACCAGTTCAGCAAAAACTCGTATTCTTTGACGTCAAGAAGTTCGCGGCAATCCAGTCCCATATGCACCCCTTTAAGTCCCGCAAAAAGTTCGGTAGTCACAAAAATCAGCCGGCGGTAAGGCTGCCCAATAGTGGTCATCAACAAAAGGCGTCTCACTGGCTTTCACAAATGCTTTGGCCGGCGCCAAATCGCCGTTTAAAGCACTCTCGATGATTTGTTCAATACGATAGTTACGCGGAATAAAGGCCGGATTGACCCACAACAGCTGTTGGCTTAATGCTTCCGGGCGGATAGGGCTTGCCGCCAGCCGGTTTAACCAACGTTGTTGCCAGGTATCAAATGCGGTTGGGTCGGCAAAAAGTGTTCTGGAGACTGCGCCCGGCGTTGCTGCTTCACGGGATAATTCGCGGAAAAACAATGTGAAATCAATTTGTTGCTCTGCGAGCAAGCTCAGCAGGTCATCAATCAGTGGCAGATCATCCGCCACTGGTGAATGCAGCCCTAACTTAGCAGCAAAGCGTTGCAGTCGCGCCGCCTGATACATGGCCGGAAAGTCATTCAGTACCGTCATTGCTTTGGCAATGGCCTGTTGCTCGTCAGCATCAAGCAGGCCAAGTAAAGACTCGGCCAGTCTGGCCAGATTCCACTGCGCAATAGGCGGCTGATTGCGGTAGGCGTAGCGGCCCTGGGTATCTATAGAGCTGAAACAGGCATTAGGGTTAAAAGCATCGATAAAAGCACAAGGGCCATAATCGATGGTTTCGCCGCTGACCGTCATATTATCGGTATTCATCACGCCATGGACAAAACCAAGGCTCATCCAGTGCGCAATCAGGTCGGCCTGTGCTGCGGCGATTGCGCGCAATAAAGCCAGGTAGGGCTCTGCCTCTGTGGCAAGCTGCGGGTAGTGCCGCGCGATCACATAGTCGGCCAACGCTTTTACGTCCGAAGCCCCGCCATGGATGGACGCATACTGAAAAGTCCCGATGCGGATATGGGACGCTGCCACCCGTGTCAACACTGCACCTGGTACCCGGGTGTCGCGGTAAATCACGTCGCCGGTGGTCACAGCCGCTAAAGCGCGGCTGGTGCGAACACCGACAGCCGCCATCCATTCGCTGATAAGGTATTCTCTGAGCACCGGGCCAAGAGCAGCGCGGCCATCTCCCCGACGGGAGAAGGGCGTCGGGCCTGCGCCTTTTAGTTGCACATCAAAGCGTGCGCCGCCAAGGCTCAGTACTTCAGTTAATAACAAAGCGCGGCCATCGCCTAATCTTGGTGCCAGCGAGCCAAACTGATGGCCGGTATAAGCCAGCGCTGTCGGTTGCATCCACGGCGCCAGCTGATTCCCGCTGAAATACTGCAGGCCAAGCGGCGTCTGCCGGGCATCTTCCGGCCACTGTAACTCCGCTGCTAAGGCGTCGTTAAACAGCAACCAGGCAGGTTCTGCTACAGGCGTTGGCGCCACTGTCTGATAAAACAGCGGGCCTAGTGTGCGGTAGGTCAGTTCAGCGGTAAAAGCCATGGTTGGGTTTTATCTTAGTGGTGATGATGATCGCAGTCATCGTCACATTCGTGGTCATGATCGTCGGCGAATTCGTCGTCGCCGTCCTGGTGTTGCATCACGCCCCAGCCATCATTATGACCACTGAATTTTTTGGCGAATTTGTCCAGTTCAGCTTCTTTCGCGGTGATGACAGCGTGGTCCGGTACCATATTCAGCGATACGATCAGTTCCCATTGGTCCAGATCATTTAAATTCAGCTCAACTTCGCCGGGCTGGTCCAGTTTTGTCATGGCTTCCAGCGCTTTTTCAGCTTTGGCGCGGTCCGGGAATACCAGGTAAAAATCCAGATCCAGTGCTTTGGTTAAATCCATACCGGAATCTTGCATGGCTTGCAGCATATCGCCGTTGCCGTCGTCAGGAAATTGGCTCATTTCAGCTCCGTGTTAAGAGGGGGGAAGTAAATTGCGGATAGTGTAACATTTTTTCCGGCCCCAGTTGCTGCACGAACAGCTGCAGCCTGGGATAAAACTGCAAAAACAGTTGGTTCAGTGTGCTGTAATGCAGGCTAATCTCCGCAATGCTGCCGGCAAACTGATTGGCAAAACGGATGCGGCCGGCGATCCGGTCCAGCGCCTGACCAATCTGGTTTAAATCGCGATAACTGCCAAACCAGTCCTGCTGCACTATGGCCGTCACAGTTGCGGCCATTGCCGGTGGCATCAGGCCACGTTGTTGCCATAAATCGTGATAAATCTGCCGACAAAGACTGTCGTATGGCCGCTGTTCAAAGCGCTGCCAATGCTGTAACAGCAAATGGTCGAACAATACGTCGACCATCACAGGCGCAAAACGCCGGCGCTCTTTGCTGATTAAAGCTTTCGCTTCATGCACTTCCGCGGCGGTATCGGTAAAACGGTCAACGGCGCGGTGGCGCCAGATGCCGGCCTGCACGGCCTCCGGCAGAGTTTTGAGATCTATGCCCTGGCAAAAATCACCCATCAGATTACCGAGCCGCGACTGTGGCGTTGCTTCAGCCAGCACCAGATGGGCAAGGAAGTTCATTGCGAAAACTCTGCGGCTTTGCTTTTTGCTGATTGGTTTGGTGTTGATTGGTTTTGCGCGTGCGGGCGTTGATGCAACACAGATTGCACCAGACCGGCTAATAAAATCAGCGCGACACCGCCCAGTTGCAGCAAGCTCAGCGTTTCCTGAAATAACCACCAGCCGGCCAATATCACCGCCACAGGTTCAATATATGCCAGGGTGCCAAACACCCGGGTCGGCAGATGCTCAAGCGCAACAATCGCCAGATAAATCGCCAGAAAACCAGGAAAAAATCCGGCAAGCAGTACCCAAATTAATGTGTCTGCGGCAGGGATTGGCGCAGCGGTTAAAAACGGCAACACACATAGCGCGCCAAGCAACAGCTGATAAAATGCCCGTTGTAGCGGCGATGCGGATTTGCCGCTATGGCGGTTGGCCAGTAAAAAGCCGGTATAAGTGAACAGCGACATCAGGCCATAAACAAAACCCGGCCACTGCTCGGCCGTTAACACCAGGTCGAGTTTAAATTGCTGCAACATAGCGAAGCCGAAAAACGACAGCGCGATGAGCAGTCCGGATGCCAGATCCAGCTTTTCCCGGAACAGGAAATGCGCGGCAATAGCAGCCAATGCCGGCGCCAGATAGACCAGCATGATGGCGTTGGCGAGGCTGATAAAACTGATGGCTTTAAGAAAACACAGCATAAAACTCGCCAGTAATATGCCGTTTAGCACAATGCGCCGGTCCGGTTTTTGTTTCAGGTCGGCCTGTTTACCCAGTACCAGCACCAGCACACCTAAACAAAGCGCGCCGACAAAGAGCCGGTAAAAGGTCAGCTCTGCGGCGCCAAGGCCGGATAGACGTGCGATCACGCCGCTACTGGCCATCGACACGGCGGAACATAAGGCCAGGATCAGATAAAAATTCACAACAACTCCGTGGGATCAGGAGCCCGGCGGCACAGCGCCGGGCCCGGTGTTGACTTTATTCCGCCATCGGCTGGACCTGGGCCTGCTGGATCACGGCCTGATTCAGCGGGCCGGTGCGGCCACCTTTGCCGCCGGTATAGAGGTTAAAATGCTGCAGATAACTCATATTAAAACCGTCTGTGATGGTGAGGGTACAGTGTTCACCGGCTTTGACGCGGAACATGGCACGGCTGGACCAACCGGCTTCCAACGCTGTGGCCAAATGTGGCATCACCAGTGTCGCCTGCTGTAGACCAGACTCTGGGCAGTTGGCGTTTAAGCGTTTCACCACGGCAGTAATGCCGGTATTAATAGGACCATTATCAATAAAATATTGCAGCCGCAGTGCATGTAAACCGTCTTGGTTGGCGCTGAAGTTCAGCTGTAGCTGTTGCTCCGGTGCGCCCCAGTTTTTAAACACTGGCTGATTCAGGTAATCGCTGATTTCATGATCAGCACTGACCAGGCCCTGACCTGCAACAAAGTTAACCGCTGCGCCCGGCGTACACAAAGTGCGGCTTGGCTGCGAACTCAGCCCGCTGTCTTTATAACTTTGCGTCAGCGCATAACACTGGCTGTACGCAACTTTGGCCTTACTGTCCGTCCACTCTTGTTGACGCGGTTTAAGCTTCACCGGCACGCCATTTTTATACAGCGTGAAACGGGTGTCGCTTTCGCCGGCAGCGTCAAAGCTCAGGGTTGGAATGCCTTTTTCATTTGTGCTCAGTTGCAGCAGCGGCTCTTTTGGAGCCAGCAACTGACGTTTTTCCTGGCTGCTGAGGCTGGCGAGCGGGCCTGTGTTGTTGGCGGTGCGCAGTTGGGTGGTGCGGGCTTGCGGTGCGTCTAACGCCTGCAGTTTCAGCACCAGCTCGTTACGTTGCTGGCTGAAATCACTGAGTTTGATACTGAATTGCTGGTTGCCGGTCAGTGCCTGGGGCTGACCATTGAGGCTGATTTGCGCCAGGCGATAAACCTGACCACGCCGCGCCTGTGCCGGCAGTTCCAGCTGCAGGTCCAGCGTGGTGCCGGCCAGTGTCAGGTTTTGCAGACTGAGATTGTTACCAAGATCTAACTCGCGGGCTAAATCAACCGGAATATATGGATTGATGTTGAGCGTGCCAGCGCTGAGCTGGACACCAAACAGCTGACCGGCCACCAAATCGCCATAAGCCGCAACAGACCAGAGCTGGCGTTCTGAATTAATCACCGGGCCGGATAAGGTGCCGTCTTCGACATGGGCTTTTTGGCTGAGCCATTCCAGATTTTCCATATTGGATTGATTGAGCACTGCACCCTGATACAGCGATACGGCCACTTTCTGGAACAACTCTGCCTGATTTTGCTGGCGCGCGGCCCTTAGCAGATAAGCGCTGACAAAAGGCCAAATGGCGCGGTTATGGTAAATCGGCACGTCCGGCAGCGCCGGGAAAATCACCGGTGGACCGGCCTGGGTCAGCGGGTAGTTTTGCAGAATTTGGTCAGCCTGCAGCGGCGAGGCCACACCATGGGTGATCGCAAGGGCGAGACCCAGCAAATCATATTGCTCAACCGCCAGCGGGTTATAGGCCTCGCCGATATAACGGGCGTACAGACCCCGTTCCGGC
>CAMLNG010000084.1 GCA_946481195.1 uncultured Chromatiaceae bacterium | reverse complement strand
CGCCATGCTGGACCGCGCCCGGGCTTATTTTGAAGCCGGTAATCTCGCGATGTGTGATCATTACATGGCGGCACTGTCAGCGCTGACGCAGGACGACAATCTGTACTGCAGCGCTATTGGTTTGATGATGCAACACGAACAGAAAAAACATCAGGAATTGCGCCAGCAACTGATGGACCGCAATGCTGCCGGCATGCAGGCTTATGGCAGTGGTGATTTCTCGATGGCGATTGATTATTTCCGCACTGCGTTGGAATCGATGCCGGCCAACGTCAACATTGCGCTGAATCTGTTGCAGGCGTTGAGCATGCGCGACGAGCTGAACAGCGATTTAACTGCGCTGGCGCGGCACTGCATTAGTATCATTGAAGCGGGCCAGCTGCCCGCAGATCAGCAAAAACGTTATCAGGTATTGTTGAGCCATCTGGACCTGTGATGCTGACTGGCGTTTCAGCCACGCATTGATTACACTGCGCCGGTTTTTCTGCAAAAAGAGCCTGCCATGTCTGCTAAAATCGCATTATCTGTCCGACTTTTACCCTGGTTATTCACACCGTTTTTGTTGTTAAGCTGCACCCCGGCAGATCCGCTGCAACATTTCTCCGGCCCGGCACAAGGCTCTACCTATAACATTACTTATTGGACAGAGGCAGATGTCAACGCCACGGATTTACAGCGACAAATCACTGCTGAGTTAGACCGTATTGACGTGGTGATGTCCAATTACCGGCCTGATTCTGTGATTGAACAATTTAACACCAATAAAGTCAGTACAGCCCAGCAGGTTGGTGCCGAGCTGGTCGCGCTGGTTGAGGATGCGCGACAGGTCACAAAGGCGAGCCAGGGGTGTTACGATTTAACCGTGAAGCCGCTGTTTGAACTCTGGGGTTTTAAAGCGGATAAGTTTAACCAGCCCACTGCGGAGCAAATTGCCGCCACGATGCAGTTAGTGGGGATGGATAAAATCAGCACCAGCACTGACACTATGAGCAAAGCCAATCCGGAAACACGGGTCGACGTGTCGTCCATTGCCCAGGGTTACACAGTACGTCAATTAGCACAGTTAATGGAAAAGGCCGGGATCCACAATTATCTGGTGGAAGTTGGCGGTGAATTACAGGTGCGTGGCAAAAAACCAGCAGGTCAGCCGTGGAAAGTTGCCATTGAAAAACCACTGCCTGGGGATCAGCGTCTGCAGAAAATCATTGAAGTACTGCAGGACGAACCGCTGGCGATTATGACCTCCGGCACCTACCGGCATTATTTTGATGCCAATGGCCAGCGTTTCAGTCATGTACTGGACGCCCGGCATGGCGCACCGGTGCGGCACAATACAGTGTCAACGACAGTACTCATCGATAACGCCACCTTTGGCGATGCCTGGTCGACGGCTTTTTTGTGTCTTGGTAGCGAAGAAGGCTTAAAAGTTGCCGACGCTTTAGGTCTGAAAGTGCTGTTTATTGATCAGCAAGGCGACAATCTGCAGGAAAAATCCAGTCAGGCGTTGCTGCAAAGCAAAGCTGTCGTATTGCGCTAACTGTGTACAATTGCCGTGGGTAGCCAGCTTTGTGATAGGCTGCTGCTTCCGGCACTGCAGACAGTGTCAGTTCAGGACAGGATGATGCCCGAATTTATTGTGAACAGCTGGCGTTTTTGCCGCCTTTATTTGCAACGTTGCCAGCATGACCAGATCGGCATGATCGGTGGTTATCTGGCTTATATCTCGATTTTGTCGCTGGTACCGCTGATTGCAGTGGCCTTTTCGGTATTAAACGCCTTTCCGATGTTTGCCGGGCTGCGTGGCGAAATCGAAGCATTTGTGTACGCCAATATAGTGCCCTCGCGTGGCGAAGAAATTCAGAGTTATATCAACGGTTTTGTTGAAAATATCGGCCAAATGACCACAGTCGGTGTGCTGTTTCTGGTGCTGGTTGCGCTGATGCTGATCCACAACATCGACAAGACGCTGAACAAAATCTGGCGGGTACAAAAGCGGCCAAGATTGGTCATCTCCCTGTCGATTTACTGGATGATCCTGACGCTGGGGCCGATTTTGCTTGGCAGCTCTATCGCACTGACGTCTTATCTGGCGTCGTTAAGCCATCTGGCCGACGATTACACCCCGGGCTTATCCAATTTCCTGTTGTCTTTTACCCCTTATCTGATGTCATTGCTGGCGTTTTTTATGCTGTATCAGCTGGTACCTAATATTAAAGTGCGTTATGGCCATGCGGTATGGGGCGCTTTGTTAGCCAGTATTTTGTTTGAAATGCTGAAAAACGGTTTTGCTTTATATATTCAGCACTTTCCGTCTTATCAGGCGATTTATGGCGCCTTAGCCTTGGTGCCTATTCTGTTTGTCTGGATTTACCTGTCCTGGCTGGTGGTACTGATTGGCGCTGAGCTGACAGCATTATTGCAGGAACAGCATTGCCGCGCGTTACAACTGGCGCAACATAAAGCACAACGTGACAAACAACAGCGCAGCGCTGCTTCTCCGGAGTCCTCTGATGTACCGCACTGAACCTGTGGAAAGTTATTACACGCTCTGGCTGGACCGGCCAGATGGTCACCGGCTTTATCTGGAACAAAGCGGCAATCCGCAGGGCATCCCGGTGCTGATGTGTCATGGCGGGCCCGGGGGCGGCAGCTCGCCGTTTCAGCGTACATTGTTTGACCCGCAGCAATACCGGATTGTGTTATTTGACCAGCGTGGCTGCGGCCAGTCGACGCCATTTGCCAGCCTCAGCCACAACACCACGTCTGAACTGATTGGCGATATCGAAGCCATTCGGCAACTGCTGGGTATTGAACAGTGGGTAGTCGCTGGCGGCAGTTGGGGCAGTACTTTAGCCCTGGCCTACGCGCAGCAGTATCCACAGCGTTGCCTTGGCCTGATTTTGCGTGGCATTTTCCTCGGCCGGCCGGAAGACATTGATTGGTTATACCGGCCTGGTGGCGGCGCCAGTCAGTTGTTTCCGGATTACTATGCTGACTTTTTTGCGCCGGTCGCCGCACAAAAAGGTCTGGATATTCTGGTGGCATACCAGCAACTGCTGCAGCACCGAGACGCAGCCATTCAGCTTCAGGCGGCACAAGCCTGGAGCCTGTGGGAAGCCCGAGTAGCCACTTTGCTGCCGAATACCGCGATGCGCGCCGGCGCGCTGGAACCTGAGTCGGCGTTGCCACTGGCGCGCATCGAAAATCATTATTTTCTGCACCACTGTTTTTTGCGGCCCAATCAGCTGCTGGATGATTTAGCCCAGGTCAAACATTTACCTTGTTACATTGTGCACGGGCGCTACGACAGTGTCTGTAAAATGGAGAATGCCTGGACTTTACATCAGGCGTGGCCGGATTCCGTGCTGACTATCGTCAGCAATGCTGGTCATTCCGCCAGTGAAACCGGTATCAGCCGCGCTCTGTATGATGCATCTGTGCTGTTAGCACGCCGCCTTGGAGGTGCATGTTGATAGCCCTGATCCAGCGAGTCCGCCGGGCGGATGTCACAGTCGAAGACCAGGTGGTGGGGGCTATTGGCGCCGGCATGCTGGTGCTGCTCGGTGTTGAAGCCGGTGACAGCAGCGCCGAATTACAGAAGCTGGCGGACAAAGTACTGAAATACCGGCTATTCAGCGATGCTGCCGGCAAAATGAATTTGAATCTGCAGCAAGCCGGTGGTGAGATGTTAGTAGTGTCGCAGTTTACATTGGCGGCGGATACTAACTCAGGCCTGCGCCCCAGTTTTACCCCGGCCGCACGTCCTGAGATTGCTGAGCCGATGTATCTGCAGTTTGTCGATTATTGCCGGGCGCAGGGTGTGACTGTTGCTACCGGCCAGTTTGCTGCAGACATGCAGGTCAGTCTGGTTAATGACGGACCTGTCACATTCTGGCTGCAAGTCCCACCCGTATTGGCTTAAGCCAGAGGTTGTCTGCATGAGATATCAGGTTACCACCCCCTCTACTGCCGAAGAATGGCAGGGGTATTATCAGCTGCGTTATCAGGTGTTGCGCGAGCCCTGGGGCCAGCCGCCTGGTTCAGAGCGGGACGAACTGGAAGCGGACAGTGCCCATCGTATGGTGCTGGATGCTGACGGCACCGTGCTGGCGGTTGGACGTATTCATCAGCTGGCGGATGGCTGGTGTCAGGTGCGGTACATGGCTGTCGCCGAAGTGGCGCGTGGCAAAGGCCTCGGCGCCTTAGTTCTTCAGGCGCTGGAACAACAGGGTATTGTCTGGGGTTGCCGGCATCTGACGTTAAATGCCCGTGAAAATGCCTATGGCTTTTATCAGAATCTGGGATACCTGGCTGGTCGAACGCTGGAACCATTATATGGCATTGCGCATCAGCAAATGACCAAACGCCTGCGGTTGGATGGTACAACGGCAGAGTGGCTGCAGTTGTGCGGTACTTTACAGCAGACCTGGCATCAGACTATCCCGCTGTCGGCTTTTATGCAGCTGACAGTCGATCAGTTTGATGGGCATCTGCTGGCGTGCCGGGCACCGCTACCGCCGAATAAAAATCTGCATCACAGTATGTTTGCCGGCAGTATTTATAGCCTGTTGACTTTAACCGGTTGGGGAATGGTCTGGTTACAGCTGCAGGCACTGGGACTGCACGGCGATATTGTACTGGCCGATGCGGATATTCGTTATTTGGCACCCGTGCGGCATGATGCCCGGGCAGAAGTGTTGCTCAGTGAAGTGCGGGGCGATTTAGCTCCTTTACGTGACCGTCGTAAAGTCCGTCAACAGTTGACGGTGCGTCTGATACATTCCGGTAAGGTGCTGGCCGAATTTCATGGCCGTTTTGCTGTGTTGCCGGTACAACCTGCAGCCTCTGAGGCGTAATCATGGCAACAGTGCTGATTTTCGGCTGTGGTTGGTTAGGCAGCCAGCTTGGTGTGGCGTTGTCTGAAGACGGGCATCGGGTCTATGGCAGCCGGCGCAGTACAACAAGCCTGTTGACGTTACCGGCGCAAATCCAGCCGCTGCGCTGGGATGGCCAGAGCCGGTTTGACGCGTCCATCCAGGCGCTAATCCCTGACAGCTGGCTAATTCTGGCGATGCCGCCGGCCGCGCAGCAGGATGGTGGTCGCGTTTATCTAGATACAGTGCAGCTGATCCTGAATCAAAGCAGTGGCAGCAAAGGGGTGATCCTGTGTTCTTCAACCGGAGTTTATGCCGGCCTGGCCGGTCGCGTGGATGAGTCTGCGGCGCCGGGGCCCGAACCGCGCGCACTGCTGCTATGGCAGGCTGAGCAACTGGTACGGCAATATCCGGTGCATTTTATCCTGCGTCTGGCCGGCTTAGTCGGCCCTGGCCGTCATCCGGCCGGATTCACGCGGCGGGGTGTCATGGCTGGCCCAGAGCAACCGGTTAATCTGGTCCACAGTACCGATGTTTGTCGCTGGATCTGTCAGCTACTGGCGGTGTCAGGCCATGGCTTTCCTCAGGTGGTTAATTTGTCTGCACCTTTGACTGCTACCAAAGCTGAATTTTATACCGCGGCCTGTATCCGGGCCGCGGTCCCGGTGCCACAGTTTGTTGCAGCTATTGAACCCGGTCGCATTGTGGATGCACGCCTGAGTCAGACGGATACAAGCTTTGTGTATCAGCATCATGGCCTGAGCAGTCTGATAAGTTAGCTCCTGCTAAAGCAGCAATATCATAAATTTATCAAAGCTTGGTTGGATTTTTTCCGACAGATCCCTGCAGCATAACCGTGATAGGAACATGTCTCAGGAATCTGTGATTGGATCTCAATAAATGGCTAATCGGATCAGGCTGTTGCACTGCACTGGGTGTCGCAGCTGGTTTTGTATATCTCTACGGCAATAGTGCCGACACCAACCTGCTAAACCCACAATGGTATCAACAACCGTTGCTACTGTTTTTCACCGGGATGTTGCTACTGGCTTTAGTGCTGAATGTTCTGGCGATGTTTGGCGTTGAATTCCGCAGCCGTCCTGTACTCCCTCTGCAACCTGAGCAGGCCGCCCAGCATAATTTTAACCGGTTGGCGCTGCAGTTTTTGCAGCAGCAGTCAGCGCAACGTTTACAAGGCGCAGAAAATTATTATCTGCGACCGGAATACGGAGTCCTTTATTACCTGCAGTCTCCGGCCGACGGGCCTTTGGATATTATCCAGCTCCGGCAGATTTTCCAGCAGATGCTACGGCATCAGTGCCACAGTGCGTTGGCGATAGTGCCGGAGCGGATAGAAAGTCCGGCGCAAATCTTTGCTCTCGAAGCCAACATCAGAGTATTGGATACGCAGCAGCTAAAGAATTGGTTAAAAGCCTGAAAATTTGCGGAGTTGGGAACAATATCAAAACTCCGTAAGGTTTTTTTGTCTCTATTTTGGCAATTTAATTGAGCGTACAACGCAGAGGGATCGCCACAAATACCCGGGATTGGGTAGAAACACCGCCTGCCTGGCTGGACTTGTTCCAGCCTTTTTTTATCTCTGATCTGTGCATCACTGTTGTTGCACCAGTGTTGCCCGACAAATGCCCGAAACAAACAGTTAAGACGGCACGACCAATCTTTTGGCTGTATCTGAAACGTGTGGAAGGGGAGTAACAGGCGCTGCATAGCAACGCCTGATTTGGCGGAATTAAATCTTAAAGGTACTGATCGCAGCGCTGAGCTGGCTGGCATTGTCGCTGACGGCTGCGCTGTGCTGCAGCGTTCTGTCAGCTTTCTCTGAGCTTTGACCAGACAGTTGCACCATATCACCCATGTGGCTTGAAATCAGGTCACCGAGTGCCAGTTGCTGTTGGGTTGCACTGGCAATAGCGGTACTGATTTGATGCATCTGACTGATGGCCTGATTCACCTGGCCGAGTGACTGCACCAGATCCGCTGTGTGATTTACACAATATTCGGCGTCAGTTTTGCCTCTGGTGATAGCGTTGACGGCGGAGGTACTTTCCTGTTGCAGGGTTTGGATCATCTGACGGATCTCATCGACGGCAGCCTGGCTGCGTACCGCCAGTGAGCGGACTTCGTCAGCGACTACTGCAAAACCCCGGCCTTGTTCACCGGCACGCGCCGCTTCGATTGCAGCATTCAGTGCCAGCAGGTTGGTTTGCTCAGCAATGCCGCGGATCGTTGCCAGAATACTGCCAATATTATTCGATTGCTCGTTCACTTTGAGCATAATAGTCGCGGTGCTGGTGAGCTGGTCGGCAAGGCCACCAATTAATGTATTGTTTTCGTTTGAAATTTTATCAATCTGCTGGCTTTGACCTAAAGCATGCTGCATTTCCTGCACGGCTAATTGAGCCTGTTGTGCTATCTGATGCGTGTTGTCGTTGAGCTGTAAGGTCGTTTGATTCACATCATTGATTTGATTTTGCTGGCTTTGCAACGCCCGGTTGATCTCCTGCACTTCGTCCCTGGAGCGTTCGGCATTGTGCTGTAATTCTCCGGAGCTGCTGACAATCCGGTGAATAAGCTGGCTTAAAGCTTCTATCAGGCTATTCACTTTCATCGACAAAGCGCCAAACTCGTCTTCGTTTGCAATCGCAAGACGTCGTGTCAAATCACCAGCTGCAACTTCACCCAGCACTTTGTTAATACCAGCCAGCGGTTTGAGCATGGCATTAATGGTCAGATAGGCGGCGCCACCGGCTAATGCCACCAGGACAACCATGATGATAATTGTGCGAACCTGGCCAAAAGATAAGGCGGAAGACACTTCAGCCTGCAGGCTGTTAAATTGCTGATCTGCAGCTTTCAGTAACTGATCCAGCGCAGTAATGGCCTGAGCTATGGCTTGTTCGGACTTGGTTAATTCTGATTGTGCCTGCTGCGATGCGGTCAGTTGTTGCTGTTTTAACGCAACCAGGCCGTTCTCTGCACTGATGCGTTGTTTGACGCTGCTCAGTTGCTCATTAAATGTCTGCCACAAATCAGTGGCATCCACTTCATCCACCAGTTTGCTGATGTAATCCAGATTGCCCTGCATGTCACTGATCGCAAACTCGAGATTTTGCTGGCTCTCGGCCGTTTGGCTCAGTTCGGTAAAAGCACCTGTCTCTTTAACGGTCTGCATTAGGGTTAATAACTGGCCGTCCACCCGGCCTGCAGCACCAGCTAACAGTTCCAGCTGCGCTTTTTTGCCCGGCGTTTCCAGATAAGAAATATCCACCAGCGTGGCGCCGGCATCGTCAATCAGCTGCACCAGCTGTTTGACCTCAGCCGCCACGCTCTCAGCGGTCTTCAGCGTTGTCAGTTTGGCGGCAAACATCGCATTAACCGCATTTTGGTATTGTTCGTAATGTTGTTTGGCCTGCGCCAGTGGTTGATTCAGGCTGGCCTCTGCTGCGGTCAGCGTGCTCAGTGTTTTGATTTGTTGCAGATATTGCTCACTGGCGCTGGCAAAATCGGTCTGATACTGGCTAATCGTTTTCGGTTGGTCTGCCATAAAACCAAGCGCTGACAGCTTAGCCAGTTTCAATAACTGAATTTGCGCCTGATTACTTTGTTGTTGCACCGGCACTGCAATATCGTTTACCCGGCTGCCCGAGTCGGACACCACCGCAAAGCTCCACAACGAAGATAAGCTGGCAAAAAGCAGCAGTAATGCAATAAAGCCAAAGCCGAGAATGACTTTGTGAGCCACGGTGAGTTTCATGTCTAGTCCTGTTGTCTCATTTGTCTTCTTCGTCTGTTTAAGTTTTAGTATTGACGAAGTTCTTTTTTGTGCAAATTTGTGCAAAGAGATTCAGGAAATTAACAGAGATAAATCAGCTGGTCTAGCCAGTACCTGCGAAAAAATGCATTTAATAAAAACAGGCATTTATCGCTGAATCTATGACTATTTGCTGACAAATTGCCGTGATACGCCGGCTTGGCGGATCTGCTGTTGCGGTCGTGCACGGTGAGTTAGCCGGACGGGCTGATATTCAAATGGCCACCCAGCCGGTAGCGGCTGCCGGCGGATGTCAGAAAGGCGAAACTAACGGCACCACCGCGACTGAATGTCCGCCTGGTAAGGCGCAAACAAGGTTCGTGTGATGAGAGTTTCAAATGTTTACAGGTAAATTCATCCGGTAGGACCGCTTCTACAATGTGATCCGCTTCAGTGAGCGGGGCCACGGCACTTAAATATTCATGCGGGGTTTGATAGCTGAAATCTTGCTGCAGATATAGCGGGACCATCTTAGGGTTGACGTAGCGGGCTTCCAGCTGCAGCGGGGTTTGATTGTCATAATGCACAATTAACGAGAAAAACACCGGTTCGTTGCGGTTCAGACCTAAAGCACCTGCGACCAGTGCCGGGCAGGGCAGACTGGTCAGCTGCACTAACCTGGCGCTGTGGAAATGTCCACGCGCCTGGATTTCATCGGCAATATTGCGGATCTCTAAAAGTGCCGATTGTGATTTCGGTGATGCGACAAAACTGCCCACCCCCTGAGTGCGGTACAACACCCCTTGTTCGGTGAGCTCCTGCAAGGCTCGCCGTGCAGTCATCCGGCTGACAGCAAACTGATCACACAGCGCATGCTCAGACGGAACACGGCTGTGTTCAGGCCAGTTGCCACTTTCAATCTGGCTGAGAATAAACTCTTTAATTGCGACGAACTTTGGTGTTCCACTGTCGTTACTACGCTGCATCCACTGTGCCTGTGTTGCCTGCTGGTCTGAGATGTGGCAATAAATAGCTGATCTCGATTGTCTATACAAGTGAATACGGTAGAATTTGCCGGACGACGGAGCCTGCGTTCAAAAGTGACAGGCGCTGGTTTTCTCTACTCATTCTCACAGGACCACAGATATGCAGCATTTTGATGCGATTTGGTACAACGTCAATCTGGCGACCATGGACCCTGATCAGCCGGGACCTTATGGCGTTATCAGCAACGCGGTACTCGCTGTCAGAGATGGTTTGATTGCTTATTGTGGCCCGCGTGCAGATTTGCCGGCTTACGACGCGCTGGCAACGCCGGCATATGACGGCCAGGGCGGCTGGTTGTTGCCGGGTCTCATCGATTGCCATACGCATCTGGTCTATGCCGGCAGCCGCGCCAATGAATTTGAAATGCGGCTCAATGGTGCAACCTATCAGCAAATTGCGGAAAGTGGTGGCGGTATTCAGTCGACAGTCGCGGCGACGCGGGCCGCTTCCGCTGAAGAGTTGTTTGTACTGGCGAAAGACCGACTGAATACCCTGTTAAACCAGGGGGTCACTACAGTAGAGATTAAATCCGGTTATGGTTTAAGTCTGGAAGCTGAACGCAAAATTCTGCAAGTAGCCCGGTTGTTAGCACAGCATCACCCGGTCGGCATCCAAACCACCTTTTTAGGTGCTCATGCTTTACCGGCTGAATATCGCGGTGACAGTGATGGTTATCTGGACCTGGTGGTCGACACTATGTTGCCGCAGTTGCAGCAGGAAGGGCTGATTGATGCGGTGGACGTATTTTGTGAAGGCATTGGTTTTTCAGTGGCGCAAAGCCGGCGATTGTTCGACGAAGCCAGGGCGCTGGGGCTGCCGGTCAAGGCGCATGCAGAGCAACTGTCAAGTCTGGGCGGCGCCAGTCTGGTGGCTGAATTTGCTGGTTTATCCGCTGACCATATCGAATACCTGACAGAGGCTGACGTCCAGGCGATGGCACAGGCCGGCACTGTCGCGGTGTTATTGCCCGGTGCTTATTATTTCCTGCGGGAAACTAAGATGCCGCCGATTGACCTGTTGCGGCAATATCAGGTGCCGATGGCGGTT
>CAMLNG010000083.1 GCA_946481195.1 uncultured Chromatiaceae bacterium | reverse complement strand
ATTTCTATCAGTTTTTCAACCAGACGTTTTGGTAATACTTTGCCAAGAGCGGTTTTCAGTTCCTGCTCCGGGTGTTTTTGCTGTTGTTCGCGCAAAAATTCGCTGACATCCAGCTGCGGTAGTAAATTGATCAATAAATCATCGCCTGGCTGCCAGAATGAGGAAATTTGCAAAATAGCCGGGCCACTGAGACCGCGGTGGGTGAACAACATATCTTCCGGGAACACCACGTCATTTGCTTCGGCGGTAACCGGCAGCGCCACACCGCTGATTTCTTCAAACACTGCTTTATCTGCCGGCTGCCAGGTCAGGGGTACCAGCGCAGCGCGCACCGGTAAAACGTTCAGGCCAAACTGCTCCGCCAGCTGATAACCAAAGGCTGTGGCGCCAAGATTCGGTAAACTTAAGCCGCCGCAGGCGACCACCAGGCTCTGGCAAGTCCGCGTCAGTTCCGGCGTGACCACCTGATACTGGCCATCAACAAAAGACACAGCGCTGATTTGTTGCTGCAGCGCAATCTGCACGCCGGCTTTGCGGCATTCGCTGCTGAGTAGCTCAACAATATCCTTGGCGCTGTCATCGCAGAACAACTGACCTAAGGTCTTTTCGTGATAGGGGATTTGGTATTGCTGCACCAGACTGATGAAATCCCATTGCGTATAGCGGCTAAGCGCCGATTTACAGAAATGCGGGTTTTGCGATAGGTAATTCTGGTGGCTGGCATAGATGTTGGTAAAGTTACAACGTCCGCCACCGGACATCAGAATTTTCCGGCCGATTTTTTTGCCGTTATCCAGCACCAGCACCCGACGGCCGCGTTTACCGGCTTCAATGGCACAAAACAAACCGGCGGCGCCTGCGCCAATCACAATGACATCCCACTGCTGCATCTGGAGTTTTCACCTCTGAACTTCGGGTTCGGCAGCATCTTGGCGACGACAGGCCGAAAACCGGCTATTGTCCGGCGGATCTGGTAGAAAGGCAAACGTCAGCGCCGCTTTAACAGCCTAAGATGACAAAAAATGCAAAAAAAACCGTATTTTTTATACCTTTTAAATCTAACTTATTTCGAACAGTAATAAATTCACAGCTGTAACTATTTGTAATAATTTGTAGAAATAACGCCAGTTACAGCCCGATCTTTCGTCACCACACGCACCATTTTAGTGCAATCATTTCTACCAACAGTCCCATTTATATAACCAAATGTTAATTTAGTTATCTTTACAGCACGAATGCATTGATGAAATATTGCGCTTCCCGCACTACAGCGCTGCGTCTTTGCAGCAGCAAAAACAATAGCGGGCACTGTCCAGGCAATTACAACAAGACGTTATTGAGAACTTACAATGCAACCATTCAAATTACATAAAATCGCCCTTGGAACCCTCACAGCATTGATGCTGGCCCCAGTCACCGCGCAGGAAGTCAGCCTGGCGGCAAACAAAGAAGCCACCGAAGCCAACACCCAGTTTATTCTGACCTACAAACAAGGCGGCAATGCCACCGGCGACGTGCTGTCTGATGCCGATGCCACCACACAAAGTTTCGTTGATGAACAAATCAACGTACAACAACATGTCGAAGAAACGCTGTCGGTACTGGCCGGTTCTGAACTGGATTATGTCCGAGCCAGCGCCGTCAATGGCCGCCACATTGTGCGCGCCGAGCGTCGCCTCAATGACAAAGAAAAAGCTGACATGATCAAGGCGTTGAAAAACGATCCGAATGTCGGCGAAGTTGAGGAAGACCGGTTGTTGCAAATCATGGCAACACCAAACGACACCCAATACAACAACCAATGGCATTACTATGAAAACACCGGTGGTCTGCGCGCGCCGGCCGCCTGGGATCAGGCCGATGGTACCGGCGTCGTTGTGGCAGTACTGGATACCGGTTACCGCCCGCATGCCGACCTGAATGCCAATATTCTGCCAGGCTATGACATGATTTCCGATTCGTTCATCGGTAATGACGGCAATGGTCGTGACAGTGATGCCAAAGATCCGGGCGACTGGGTGGCGGTTGGTGCCTGTGGTGGCGGTCAGCCAACGCAAGCGCAGGATTCCAGCTGGCATGGTACTCATGTCGCCGGTACTGTAGCCGCAGTCACCAATAACAACAGCGGCGTTGCCGGCGTTGCTTATAAAGCCAAAGTCGTGCCGGTACGGGTACTGGGGAAATGTGGTGGTTATACGTCAGATATCGCTGACGGTATTATCTGGGCCTCAGGCGGCACTGTTTCCGGCGTGTCGGCCAACGCCAACCCGGCGAAGGTCATTAACATGAGTTTAGGCGGTTCAGGTGCCTGTGACTCAACCACACAGGCAGCGATCAACTCAGCGCGTTCACGCGGCACTGTGGTCGTCATTGCGGCGGGTAATGACAACGACAACGCCAACAACTACAACCCGGGTAACTGTGCCGGCGTCGTGAACGTCGCATCCACCAACCGCAATGGTGGCCGCGCTTATTATTCCAACTACGGCACTTCAGTTGACGTTGCCGCACCAGGCGGTGCACAGAACTCAGCCAATGACTCCAACGGCGTGTTGTCTACGCACAACAGCGGCACCACCACTCCGGGCTCAGACGTGTATTCCTACATGCAAGGCACCTCTATGGCTGCTCCGCATGTGGCTGGCGTTGCGGCATTAGTGCTGCAGAAAAAACCAACGGCCACGCCGGATGAAGTGGAATCTATCCTGAAAACCACTACCCGCGCCTTCCCGGCCACCTGCACCAGCTGCGGGACAGGTATTGTTGATGCCGCTGCTGCGGTGACTAAAGCCGCCGGCGGCACTGGTGGCGGTACCACGCCGGTCACCACCACGACACCTAATATCTCAGTAGCGAAAAGCACCTGGAAATATTACACCCTGACAGTGCCTGCCGGTCGCACCAACCTGACCATCAGCACTGCCGGTGGCACAGGTGACGTTGACCTGTACGTGCGCCTCGGCTCACAGCCGACGCTGAGCAGCTACACCTGCCGGCCATACAAAACCGGTAGTACTGAAAGCTGCAGTTTCACCAATCCAACTGCCGGCACTTACCATATCGGTTTGTATGGTTATGCCGCAGTGACAGGCTTAACGCTCAGCACCAGCCAGCAATAACAGTCTGATAGAGAACTGAAAAAGCCGCTTATGCGGCTTTTTTATTAGCTCTGCCCCATGCTGCAGTCAGTGAACAGCCGCTGTGGTCTTCAGCTGTTGCTGATAACCTGTACTCAGCGCCTGCCAGTTGTCAGTCGTGAAATAAAAAGCAGCCTGCAGCCCCAGCTCTTTTTGCAAACTGCGCTGCAAGCGCGCCACCGGCTCTGGCCACCAGTCCGTGCCCGACCTTCTGGCACATTTATCAAAATCAATCAGCCAAAACTTACCGGCAGCATCCAGCAGAATGTTGTGACAATTTAAATCGGAGTGATACACACCAGCCTGATGCAACCTTGCCACCACAGCCCCGAGCTGCTGCCACTGAGTTTTTGTCAGCGCCTGCTGCTGCAGGACATGAAACAAATCCTGACTCTGCGGGATGCGTTCCAACAAAATATCGGCACTATAACCAAAACCGCGCCGCTGATAACGCGCCGCCACCGGTGCCGGCACCGGCAAGCCGGCCTGACGCATCCACAACAATAAACCAAATTCGGCCAGTGCCCGGCTGCGGGCCACCGGCACTGGCGCAAACCAGTCTTTATTCAATTTGCCAATCAGGCCGCCACGGTAATAATGCCGAAGCACCCAGTCGGTCTCAGCTCCGCTTCCACGCACAAAATATACGGTGTTGCGTCCGATTGAATGCCCCGTCACCGCCTGCTGTGCCTGCCACCAGACCGGATCAAACAGAGGCGCATCTTGCAGCTCAGCCGCCAATGCCGGCGCACACCAGCGCAGTTCACCGGGCAACGCCACCGGCTTTGCCAGCGCCTGCTGACCGATCCGGGCCAAAGTGCGTGCAGTGCCACCACCTTGTTGCTGATAAAGCTGTAAACCGGCTGCGGCCAAACGCTGACGCTCTGCCGGGTCGTTTAACAGTGACACCACCTGCTCTGCCAGCGTTGTGGCGTCTGACACCCAACGCACTGCAGCATGTTGCTCCAGCAATTGATAAGCCTGAGCAAAATTAAACACCTGCGGGCCTGATAACAGCGGCTTTGCCAGACACATGGCTTCGAGCGGATTATGGCCGCCGCGTGGAATTAATGAACCGCCAATAAATACCAAATCAGCTGCCTGATACCACAGCATCAGCTCACCCATGCTGTCACCAAGCAAGACTGCAGTCTCAGCACTGACCGCGGCATCCCGGCTGCGCCGCACATAGTTCAAGCCACAGGATTCAATCAATCGCGCCACACTGTCAAAGCGGTCCGGGTGACGCGGGACCAGAATCAATAACAAGTCCGGTTGTTGCTGCCGGATGTGCGCAAAAGCTTGCAGAATAATTTCATCTTCACCGGCATGCGTACTGCCAGCGACCAACACCGGTCGTGCGCCCCAGTCAGTGCGAAGCGCAGCAGCACGCTCGGCTAAATCCGGCGCGATCCGCATATCGTATTTCAGATTGCCGACCCGCACGGCCAGCGAACTATCACAATGCCGGCCAGCCAGTGCATTAAAACGTCTGGCCGTGGCGATATCCTGTGCCAGAACAGCAGTGAGCTGCTGCAGCATCGGTTTAACCAACCAGGCAAAACGCCGGTAACCGCGCGCCGAACGCCGTGACAAACGCGCATTGACTAATAACACCGGCACCTGATGCGCTTTTGCTGCGTGCAGCAGATTTGGCCAGAGCTCGGTTTCCAACAACAACACAAGCTGTGGCGCCAGTTTTTGCAGGAATCGCCGGTTGGCGCCTGGCGTGTCAACAGGCAGATAACAATGATAAACCCGGCCTGTCGCTATCTGCGCGGCAAAATGCTGGCGGATCCGCGCTGAGCCGGTAGGTGTTGTGCAGGTGATCGTCATTGGCAGTGCCGGATAATCCCGTAATAACGCCTCAATCAGCGGGATCGCTGCAACCACCTCCCCCATCGACACCGCATGCACCACCAATCCCCCTTGCTGGGCCGGCGCTATGGTTTGCAACGCAAAACGCTCGGCAAAACGCTGGCGATATTCAGCATCGGCGCGGCTGCGCCAGACAAACAGCAACAACAGCAGCGGCCGCAGCAGATAAATCAGCAGGGTGTAACAGGCAAGAATGAGTCGGGACAACGTGGTTTCCGTCATTTCAGATAAAGAACTAACGATCATACTGGCTGCGTCCCCGCTTTGCCAGTGCACTGGGATCCGCCCATTGATCGGTGTGGTAATTTCAGCCGTAAAACAAACGGCATTCTAAATAAGAATGGTTCGTGTTATATTGCACAGTAAAGAAAGGTTAATCCGCCGGAGTTTTCAGATGTCAGCTTTGTCTTCAGTTTCCATGTCTCCCGTCGCGACAGCAGTGCGCATTGCATTTATCGCCGCAGCTTTACCATGCAGTGCCATGGCGGCTGATATGCTCGATGATGAGTCAAAAAAAATCGAACATATTGAAGTTAAAGGCGAAGTACAGAGCTACAAAGTTGAAGCCATCAGCACGGCAACTAAAACCAATACGCCACTGCGGGATATTCCGCAGGCCATCACTGTGCTGACTGAAGAGCAAATCGACGACCAGGCCATGCAAAATATGGCCGACGTGGTGCGTTATGTGCCGGGTGTGCAGATGGCTCAAGGTGAAGGTCACCGCGACGCGCCGATTTTCCGCGGCAATACTTCAACCGCAGATTTCTACATCAACGGGATGCGTGACGACGTGCAGTATCTGCGTGATTTGTACAACGTGCAGCGCGTGGAAGTATTAAAAGGCCCAAGCGGTATGATTTTCGGCCGTGGCAGTGCCGGTGGTCTGATTAACCGCGTGACCAAACAGGCCAATTGGTCCGATACCGGCAGTATTGATGCTTCAATCGGTTCCTGGCAGCAGGCCCGTATCAATGGCGACTACAACTATGCCGTCAACGACGAGCTGGCCGTGCGCCTGACCGGTATGTATGAAGACTCGGAAGGATATCGCGATTTTTACACGCTGGAGCGTTCAGCACTGAACCCGACGCTGACTTACAAACTGGCCGAGCGCACCACGTTGGCGCTCAGCTATGAACATTTTGATGATGAACGCATCACCGACCGCGGCATTCCGTTTGACCCGGCGACCAACAAACCGCTGCACATCAACCGCGCTACTTTTATCGGTAACCCGGACCTGAGCGACTCAACCGCCACAGTGGATGCCGTTTCTGCCACTATCAGCCATGAATTTTTAAGCGGCGCTTTGCTGGTGAACCAAACGCGTTATGCCGACTACGACAAGTTTTATGGCAACGTCTTCCCGGGCGCTTATACGCCAGCCAATGGCCGGGTGGCTGTGTCTGCCTATAGCAGCAGCACTGCGCGGCAAAACCTGATGAATCAGACCGATCTGACTTTTGAAGCCAAAGCCGGCACTGTGACGCATAAAATGCTGGTCGGCGCTGAGTTGAATCAGCAAGACACCGACAACCAGCGCCTGACTGGTTATTTTACTGATGTTGGCGCTAACGCCACTGCCGCTTTTGTCACGCTGGCCAATCCGGTCTATCGCGGCAATATCCAGTTCCGCGCTTCAGCCACAGACGCCGACAATAGCAGCGACGCCACAGCCAAAGCGGTGTATGTGCAGGACCAGATTGAAATTACACCACAGTGGCAGGCCGTGTTAGGTCTGCGTTATGACGACTATCAGGTTGAACTGGAAAACCACCGCAATGGCAGCGTGATCGAGAGCGAAGACGATTTATTATCGCCACGCGCCGGGCTGATTTACAAACCTGTGGAAGATGTGTCGATTTACCTCAATTACAGCAAAGCTTATGTACCGCGTGCCGGCGAACAAATGGCGTCGCTGACTATCAGCAATGCCGCACTGGACCCGGAGTCTTTTATCAACCACGAATTTGGTGTGAAATGGGATATCAGCGGCAGCCTGTCGGTAGCTACAGCGCTGTATCAGCTCGACCGTACCAATGTGGCGGTAACTGATCCGGCCGATCCGACCCGCTCTATTCTGGTCGACGGCCAGCAGGTCAATGGCGTCGAGTTTGAAGTGAATGGTCAGCTCAGCGCGCATTGGGATTTTGTCGCCGGTTATGCCTTCCAGGACAGTGAAATCCTGGCGCCGGCCGCGCAAAAAGGCAAACACCTGAGCCAGGTGCCGGAACATAGTTTCTCGCTGTGGAATCGCTATCAGATCAACGATCAATGGGGCGCTGGTTTAGGTCTGGTTAGTCAGTCGTCAGCTTTTGTTGCTGTCGACAATCTGGTGACTTTGCCGGGTTTCACCCGCGTTGATGCCGCAGTGTTTTACACGCCAATGCCAGAACTGCGCCTGCAGCTGAATCTGGAAAACCTGACGGATAAAACCTATTACGCGTCAGCGCACAGCAATAACAACATCACGCCGGCCTCGCCGCGCGCCGCGCGTTTAGGCGTCAGTTATAAGTTCTGATCTCCCGGAACTTCACGCCAATAAAAGCCCGCTTGCGGGCTTTTTATGCTGTATTCAGGGAATATTTTTGGCGTGATGCACAAGTTGCACTGTTTGGCCGGTCTTGTCGTATAAGTCTGAACTGACAAAGACCGGAGAACTGTCATGCGCTTATTTTCTGCCGCGGTTATTGCTGCCGCCCTCGCCTGCTGTCTGCCCGCACCGGCTGCCACAACTCCCACCCAGGCCAGTATGCAAAGCGACAGCATAGTGCTGGGCGCCGGTTGTTTCTGGGGCGCTGAAAAACGCTATGCCGCGATCCCCGGCGTACTCAACGCCGTTTCCGGTTACGCCGACGGTAAAGGCGTGGCACCCAATTACCGCGCCATCACAGCACCGGCGCGCCGGCTGGACCCGAACAACCATGCCGAAGTGGTCAAAGTCAGTTTTGACCCAAATAAAGTGTCACTGCGTCACATTTTGCAGGTCTATTTTGAGAATCACGACCCGACCCAACTCAATCGCCAGGGCAACGACATCGGCACCCAGTATCGTTCAATTATTCTGGTACAAAATGCCAGTCAGCAGGCATTAGCCGAAGCAGTGAAAGCGCAGTATCAGCAGTTACTGAGTGCGGCCGGATATGGCGCCATCACCACGCAAATTAAGCAGCTCAGCGAGTTTTTCCCGGCTGAAGACTATCATCAGGACTATTTAGCGAAAAACCCGGATGGTTATTGTCCGGACCACAGCACCGGCGTGCGCTTTGCGACAACGGCTGTCGCGGCGACAGACAACAGCGCGTTGCTGAAGGGCAAGCAGCTGTTAGTGCTGGAAGCTGAAGGCTATTGCCCCTATTGCGAAAAATTCCGCAAGGACGTGTTAGCACAGTATCGCGGCTTTATCCCGATCACAACCCGCACCAGTGCACAACTGCAAGGTCTGACGCTGAGCACGCCAACCTTTGCCACTCCCACCTTGTATTTCCTTGAAAACGGCAAAGAGGTATTTGGTCATCAGGGTTATCTAACACCAAAAGAGTTTTATCAGGCACTCGGCGCTTTCCAGTTGGGTGATTCGGAAGCCTTTAATGTCGCTTTTGACAAAGGCACCGACAGCCGGTTTTGCAAACAATATGAAATTTTCAAAAACACGCCGGACGGTGTGTTTATCGACAAGCTCAGCGGCCTGCCGTTATTTGACACCCGTGACCGTTTCGATTCCGGCAGTGGCTGGTTGTCGTTCACCAAGCCTGTGGCCGGCAGTGTGGTGGAATTGCCGGATAACAGCTACGGCATGCAGCGGATTGAAATTCGTGCCAAAGTCAGCGGCATTCATTTAGGCCATGTCTTTCCGGATGGCCCCAACGGTTTACCACGTTATTGCATCAACGCCACAGTGCTGGATTTTGTCGCCCGTCAGGCGATTGAGCCTTCACATAAAAGTTGATTTGGCGCTCCGGGCAAATGCTGACTAGACTGGAATTACGTCTCCAAAACGTGAACGGAAGCCACTATGACACAAGGACGTTTGCTTAGCACACTGCTGTTGCTGCTCTGTGGTCTGGCGCAGGCTGAAAGCCCGGCGCAGCGCATTATCACGGTCGAAGAGCCGCCGGCCAGTTATGCCCTGCCGGATGGTCAGGTGGATGGTTTTGTTGTTGATCTGGTGAAGGCATTGCAACGCGAGCTCAATGACAGCACACCAATTGAGCTGATGCCGGAAGGCCGCGCGATGCTGACTGCCCAGCAGGAACCCAACGTGCTGCTGTTTAGTTTTTCCCGCACTGCAGAACGCGAAAACTTGTATCACTGGCTGCTGCCGGTATTACAAAAACGCTGGCAAATTTATCTGCCGGCCCAGAGCCAGCGCCAACTGCAAAGCCTGGCTGGTTTACGTACGCTCAGTGCCATAGGCGTCGTGCGCGGTGACGTGCGCGAGAGTTATCTGCTACAACAGGGATTCACCAATCTGGTCGCCGTCAACAGCCATCAGCAAAATCTGCAGATGCTCAATTCCGGCCGGGTCGACGCCATTGCCGGCGACAGCCTGGAGCTGGCTTATCAGCTCAGGCAAAGCCATCAGACGGTCCCGCTGAAACTGGCACTGACGCTGCGCAGCAGCAAGGTGTATCTGATCATGCCAAAAAACGCTGAAGCCGGCTTGGTGAAACGCTGGCAACAAGCTGCCAAAGCCCTGCAACAGCGCGGCGAGCTGGAACAAATTGCCGTACAGTGGCAACAACGTATCCAGCAGGAACTGCAAATCAACGTGCAACGCGACGGCCATTTACTGCTGTTTTGAGGCCATGCATCGGCATCGGCTTTCCGTTATACTGGCCGCACTTTTGCCTAAGGTCAGACAAGTATGACAACTGCAGCTCCCCGAATAGTGTTTTTGCCGGTCTCCAGCCCCAAAGGCATCGGCGAATATATGCGTTCACTGATCATTGCCGAGGCACTCATCCAGGCAGATCCAACGCTGGATATTCAGTTTGTGCTGAACCGCCATGCGCCTGCAGCGGCCAGCTGTCCGTTTAAAACCCATCTGCTGAATAACTCAGCCACCAAAGAAAAAGCTGCGGTTAACCAGCTGCTCGCCGAGCTGAAACCCGATCTGGTGATTTTTGATTGCTCAGGCCGCGCCTCACAAGCACGGGCGGCGAAAAAAGCCGGCGCCAAAGTAGTGTTTGTCTCCCAGCACAAGAAAAAACGCGCCAAAGGTTTTGCCCTGCGCCGGTTAAGTGCGCTCGACGCCCACTGGATTGTGCAGTTTAAGTTCGTCGATGGCGACCTGACCGCGCTGGAGCGCTTTAAATTACGCCTGCTGAACAAAGATGAGCCGATTTTCACCGGTCCGGTGTTCAGTGCACCGCAAGCAGAATTGCCCGCTGACTTCAGTCAGTTTGCCGGTAAAGCTTATAGTGTCTGGGCAGCCGGCGGCGGTGGCCATCAGGTGCAGGGCAGAAGTGCGACTGAAGAGTTTTATCAGGCGGCATTGGCTGTCGCCACGCCAGAGCAACCGGCGTTACTGGTGGCTGGCGGCAATTTCACCGGTGAATTAGCTTCGACCGACAGCGTCACAGTGGTGAAATCGCTACCGAACCAGCAACTAATGACGGTGTTAAATCAGGCCGCGCTGATTGTCAGCGGTGGCGGCGACATGATGGGCCAGGCCATAGTGCTTGGTAAAAACATCGTCGCAGTGCCGGTTGCCGGCGACCAGCCGGATCGCGTGCTGGCCTGTGCCGCCGCCGGTTTAATCTATCCGGCAACTTTAGCCAAAGCCGACATCGTGGCAC
>CAMLNG010000082.1 GCA_946481195.1 uncultured Chromatiaceae bacterium | reverse complement strand
TGCATTGTTGGACAATAAAGTGCAGCAAACCCGCTTACGCAATCCCTATTATTTCGTGATGCAGGGTAATGAAGCGCTGAGTGAGCAACGCCTGGCCGATGCTGAACTGGCATTTCACCGCAGTATCCGCTTACAGCCAAAAATGCCGGAAGCGCTGTTTGGCCTGGCTAAAGTAGCCATCATGCAACATGACTATGCATCTGCGACCGGCTATTTGCAGCGGGCCCGTTTATATGCACCGGCCGGGGCTGACCGGCGCTTATATGACCACAAAATTGAGATGTTAAATGCAGTGGCGCAGGCGGATTAAGCTGGTTTTATCGCTTGCTTTCGCTGGCTGGTTTTGTTCGGCAGCCATTGCAGGGACAGAGCCGGAACCGGCAACGGCAAATGAGAACCAGGCCTGGCGTGATTTACAGCATCTGGCCGCCGATGCAATGGGAGGGCGGGCGACCGGGAGTACCGGCAGCCTGCTGGCACAACAATATCTGCAGACACGTTTCGCTGAGCTTGGATTGGTGTCGCTCAGCGAAAATTATCTACAGCCTTTTACTTTTCATGAAGGCTTCAGCGAACGCCATGGTGTGAATGTACTGGGACTCAGGCGCGGTTGTTCACAACCTGAGCGTTATATCGTCGTGACCGCACATTATGATCACCTGAAGCCGCGTGGGCAGAAAATCTTTAACGGTGCTGACGATAATGCCTCGGGCGTCGCGGGTTTATTGTATCTGGCGGCACAGACACAACAAATCTGCCCGGTATATTCCTATTTGTTTCTGGCTACTGACGCGGAAGAAATGGGCTTAGATGGCGCAAAGGCGTTTTTAGCCAAGCCGCCGGTGGCACCAGAGCAAATTCTGTTGAATATCAATCTGGATATGATTAGCCGTGGTGAAAGTAACCAACGGCTTTATCTGGCGGGCAAAAAAATGTTGCCGCAGTTAACTGAATTTGCCGCCCGAGCGCAAACGCCATTAAAACTGACTTTGGCGCATGACGGCCGGCAAAGCAGTTTGGGTCGGCGCAGTCAGCCGCCAATCGACTGGAGTAATGCCAGTGACCATGCAGTTTTTCGCAAAGCCGGTATCCCATTTATGTATTTCGGTGTCGATGTACACCCGCAATATCACACGCCGCAGGATGACTGGCAGCGTATTGATCCGCAGTATTTTTTTGCCGTGCTGCGGCTGATAGAACAAAGCCGGCGCTGGTTGGAAAGCTTACCGCCGCAAACGCTGCTGCGGACTCAGAAATCCAGCAATAACTGAGACTGTTGTCTGTTTTGAACCTTCTGACGGCGCTCTGGCGGCCTTTTCCGGCTGGCATGACGTTCGCGCACTGCTGCACGGCCTTGTTGCCATTCCTGTTTGTCATAGCGGGCATGCCAGTCTTTTAGCTGGTGGCGGGCCTGCCGTGTAGCCTGTTGCAGGTCGACTATCGGCGCCGGGTAGTCGAGACCTAACCGCACACCATATTGCAGTTGCAGCGTAGCGGGCAACAACCAGGGCTGGTGCAGCCATTCATTGGGTAATCGGGCCAGTTCCGGGCACCAGCGCCGGATAAAATGGCCTTGTGGGTCCTTTTGCAGGCTTTGTTTCAGCGGGTTGTACATCCGGTTTGGATTAATCGACGTCGTGCCGGCCTGCATCTGGATCTGCGGATAATGAATGCCTGGCTCATAGTCGGTAAAACAACGCGCTAAATGCAGCGCGACCGGTCGCCAGTCCAGCCACAGCTGATAACTGGCAAAGGCTACTAACATGGCACGGGCGCGAAAATGTATCCAACCGGTGGCCAGCAGGCAGCGCATCGCCGCGTCAATCAGCGGATAACCGGTTTCACCGCGTTGCCAGGCCTGAAACAGCTGCGGCTCAAACTGGTCGCGCATGCCCTGATACAACGGGTTCATCGGCATAAATTCAATTTGCGGCTCATCTTCCAGCTTCTGCATAAAATGGCAGTGCCAGCGTAACCGGCTGAAAAAGGCCGCCAGTGCCTGTTGGTGACGGCCTTCAGGTAACTGCTTGATTTGGCGGTAAGTCTGTTGTTGCAGCTGCCTTAAGCTAAGCTGGCCATAAGCAAGATAAGGACTGAGTCTGGAGCAGCTGTGACCAGCTTTGGCGGCGATTGAGATATCGCGTTGATAACTTTGGCTCCGGCCCTGCCAGAACGATTGCAACGTCGTATCGAGCTCGCCGGCTTGCTGGTGCAATTGCGGCTGCTCTTCAGGTAACTCGCGGCGTTGTGGTGCTTGCCACAATGCCTGCGGCCAGGGGGCATCTGTTATTGTCGGCAGTGATACAGGGGCGGCGAAAGTCGGGCTTTTTAAAAACGCATCAGCCTGCAGGAACCACTGGTCGCGGTCATTCAGACAACGCTGCACGGCATGTTGGCGGTATTGCATCCAGGGCAGGCCCAGTTCTTTGCACAAGCGGGCCACCGCCTGGTCGCGCTGGTAAGTCCATAAATTACCGGTTTCCTGATGACTGACCATTTGTTGCAACGGAAACTCACGGCTCAGTTCCCGCAGGACTCGCGTCGCCGGGCCACGCCGAACCAGCAATGGCTGACCCAGTGCTTTGAGCTGTTGATACAGCAGATACACGGCGTCCTGATTAAATTGCCATTGCCGCAGCGAAGTGTCCGGCTGATGCCAGTAATCCGGTTCAATGATATAAACCGGCAGTACAGCGCCTTGCCGCGCGGCGAGCGCTAAAGGTTCGTGGTCTTCCAGCCGCAGGTCACGTTTAAACCACACCAGCGTTATCACGGTTTATTCTGCCCTGAGCTGCTGCAGGTACTGCTGCCACTGCCACGCCTGTGGTGCCGGCCAGTCTGATTGCGTGTATGGCTGATGGCGGTGCTGACCGCAATGCGGCGGCCCTAGCAACAGTGCGGTGAATTTGGCTGCCGGGTCGTATTCCACCGCTTGTTTTAATGCATTAAAGCTGCGCGGTGCCGAATATAAAGCGCCGGCAATATAAGCCCAATTCCCCCAGTTACTGGCAACGTCATAATCCAGTAGCTGGTGCTCAAACCAGGCGGCTCCAAGACGCCAGTCGCAGCCGAGCTGGAACATCAGATAGCTGGCGACATTCTGTCGGCCCCGGTTGGACATCCAGCCGGTCTGGGCCAGTAACTGCATATTGGCATCGATAAAAGGCAAACCAGTGCGCCCCTGTTGCCAGCGCTGTAACGCTTCGCCGGCAGCACCCGCTGTGCCGGGCACCTGGTGCAAACCTAAGCCATCATGGCGAAAAAAGACCAGCGGATGTTTACGTTGCAGGTGACGAAAATACTCGCGCCATAACAATTCAAAGCGCAGCCAGTAGCTGGATTCATTTTGGCCATATTGCAGCTCATGCTGTTGGATCAACTGCCAGGCGCGTCGCACCGACAAAGTGCCACGACTGAGCGGCACAGATAAAAAGCTCGCAAAATCAGCACCAATCAGTGCGTTGCGGCTGAGTTTATAATGCGACAAATGCTGCTGCAGATACTGGTTAAAACGCGCAAGCACAGCAGATTCATTGTGTTGCTGCCAGTGCAGGAATCCGTCCGGCAGCTGCTGTGCCAGAGTCGCCGGCCCCGGGAGTGCTGGTGTCGGGGGCGCTGGTGCCGGGTCTGGCAAATCTGAAAGTTCTATTGCGCCGGCAACCGACAAAACCTTTTGTAGCGCCAGTGTCGAAGGTTGGGATTGTTGTGGTGGCAGAACCTGTAATTCAGGCTCGCGCTGCTGGCGAAATGCAGTGAAGCTGCGGGGCAGTGTGCTGAGATCCGGTCGCAGCTGCTCGGCCAGTAATGAATTGACATCGAGCCACTGCCAGTTCTGCCCGCAAGCCCAGCGATATTCTTCGGGGGCGGTTGGTTCAGCCGCGACGACTCGCTCCAGCTGATATTGTTGCAACAGCTGCGGTATCAGCTGCGCCGGGTCGCCGGTTCGCAGCAGTAACGGAATGCCTAGTTCCGCCAGTTGCTGCTGAAAATTCCGCAATAAACCAAGCTGCAGCTGAAGCCGTCGCTGGCTGGCCCGGCCGGGACTGAACTGGCGCCGGGGCAGAATACAGACTGCCAATGCTGCGTCACTATCGGCCGGCAGGGCTAGTAACGGATTATCGTCCAGCCGCAACACATCGTTGCAAAACAGCAGGTAACGGCTCATAGCTGCTCCAGATGGATCAATAAGTCCGCGGCTTTAGCCCTCAGTAGCTGCTGGTCGCTGGCCGATTTACGCCGCCACTGCTGATAGGTCAGCTGCATCCGGGCGTTATTGCCGAGTTTGTCTTCATACCGGGCGATAAAATCCCAGTACAGCGCATTAAAAGGACAGGCGCGTTCGCCGGTGCTTTGTTTGACGTCGTAATGGCAGTGCTGGCAATAATTGCTCATCTTGGCGATGTAATTGCCGCTGGCCGCATAAGGTTTGGATGCCAGTAAACCGCCGTCGGCAAACAAGGCCATGCCGAGTGTGTTGGGTAATTCGACCCATTCATAAGCATCGGCATAGACGGCCAGATACCAGTCCGTCATCTCGTCGACTGACAAGCCGGCCAGCAGCGCAAAGTTGCCGGTCAGCATCAGCCGCTGGATATGGTGGGAGTATGCGTGCTTAATGGTGTGGCCGATAGCCTGCGCCAGACAATTCATCCGGGTCTCTCCTGTCCAGTACCAGGAGGGGAGTGGCCGGCTGGCGGCAAAAAAGTTTTCGGAGCGGTACTGCGGCATCTTCAGCCAGTACAGACCCCGGACATACTCACGCCAACCAATGATTTGCCGGATAAACCCCTCGGCGGCATTGAGCGGGACCAGACCGGCTTTCCAGGCCTGTTCGACCTGCAGGCATACCCAGCGCGCATCCAGCAGGCCGCAGTTGAGGTACATCGAAACCAGGCTATGGAACAAAAATGGCTCGTCCTGGCGCATGGCATCCTGATATTTGCCAAACAGCGGCAGCCGGTGCTGCAAAAAATGTAAAAATGCGGCCCGCGCGTCCTTGCCGGTTACCGCGAAAACAAACTGCGCTGCTTTGCCCATATTTTTGCAAAATTGGCGCTGCACCAGCGCTATCACATCAAGTGTGATCTCATCAGGCTTAAATTCGGGTGCCACTGGAATTTGCACCTCAGCCGGACAGGCCTGCCGGTTGTCTGCGTCAAAATTCCATTGCCCGCCGGCCGGAGTTTGGCCATCCATCAGCAGGCCGGTATAACGACGCATTTCACGGTAAAAATACTCCATCCGGTAACTTTGCCGGCCATCTGCCCAGCGCCTGAACATCGCATGGCTGCAGATAAACCGGTCGTCTTCAATAACATCAACCGGCAGGCCCAAAGTGTGCGGCCAGCTTTGCAGTTCTTGCATCAGGCGGTATTCGGCCAGTTCGGTCAGTCGCACACGCTGCAACTGGGGTTGCTGGCTTAGCACCTGCTGCACTGCGGCCAGCAGCGACGGGACCCGCTGGTCGTAATCGACATAATGCACCTGATGTCCCTGTGCCCGCAGCGCTTGAGCAAAGTGGCGCATGGCACTGAATAACAGCACGATTTTCAGCTGATGATGGGGGGCGTAATGCGCTTCTGTCGCAACTTCGGCCAGCAGGATCTGATCACCGGGCTTGATGTCACGCAGCGAGCTCAGCGCCGGGCTCAGCTGATCGGCTGTGATAAGAATGAGCGCAGACATCAGCATTAGCGCCTTGATTTGTTAAGCATTTGGGGAAAACTCGCGGTGATTTGGCGTATAACGGTCTGTACGCCGCAATTTTTTGATTGGATCAGCATTTCGCGGCGATTGGCTGATTTACAACAGCGCCGCTTTTCGCTAGCTTAAATTTTAATCTGACAGGGTGTGGGGTTGATGTGGATCCACTTGAGCAAATTCTACTGGATGTCTCGGCATCGCCATTGATTGATCTCGGCGCCTGGGAACAGGCCAGTCAACTCATATTGCAGAGTCTGCAAAAAGGGTTGGCTGTGCAGCGCGTCAGTTTGTGGCTGTATGATTTGGACGACCAGAGTATGGTCTGTCAGGTGTTGCTCGACGGCGAGAGATTTGCAACTGAACCGCTGCGTTTGCAGGCCAGTCAGTTTCCGGCTTATTTTCAGGCGCTGCGCCGTGAACGGGCTATCGTTGCGCATGATGCGCGTACGGACCCACAAACGGCCGAATTTCTCAGTTATCTGCAAAGCCACCAGATTTTTTCCATGCTGGACCTGCCGGTCCGCCATCTTGGCAAAATGATTGGCATCATTTGTTGTGAACATACACTTCGTTGCCGGCAATGGAGCGACACTGAAGTGCGCTTTGCCGCAGCTTTGGCAGATCAGGTTGGCCGGGCGCTGAATGCTGACCGCTTTCTTTGTGCGCAAAGTCAGCTGGAGCAACTGAACCTGCAGCTGGAACAGCGGGTTGAGCAGCGCAGTCAACAGTTGGCGGATACCGATGAGTTAGTGCAGCGTGCCCATCAGCAGATGGAAGCTCAAGCGAGACTTGCCACTTTAGGCGGTATAGTCGCCGGTGTGGCGCATGAAGTGAATTCACCGCTTGGCGTGGCACTGACCGCGAATTCATTATTAGAGCAACGCCTGCAGGACTTTATTTTTGGCATGCGTGAGCGCTCGATCAGTGCCTCACAGGCAATGAATTTATTAACACAAATGCATGAGAGTTCGCTGCTGATCACTGCCAATTTGCAGCGGGCGCAACGCCTGATGGCACAGTTTAAAGAAACCGCGGCGCATCAGACCCGGGTTGAATCGGCGCCGGTGGTATTCCGTCAGCTGGTGGTGGATTTACTGGCCAGCCTCACGCCGGCCACGCGCCAGGTGCCGGTGTTTCCCGATGTCTATATCGACCCGAATCTGATATTGATCACCGCAGCTGATGTCTGGTTGCAGATCCTGACCAATCTGGTGATTAACAGTTGTCTGCATGCGTTTAGCGGCACAGTGCATCCGGCTATCCAAATCAGTGCCAGTTTAAACGAGCAGCAGGAGCTGCTGTTTGTCTACAAAGACAATGGCTGTGGCTTGACGCCGGAAGTGCGTCAGCAAATCTTTGAACCTTTTTTTACCACTAAACCCAATGCCGGCGGCACTGGTCTTGGCATGTCGATTTTAAAGCAACTGGTTGAGAAAAAACTTTGTGGCGAGTTGCAGTTGCTGCAGGGGCCTGGTTTTGGTCTGCAAATCAGTTGTCTGGCTTAATCGCCGGGTTGACCTGCTAGTGGTTTTGCTGCAATACCGGTATAAATTGTGATAGTGTCACATCTTTGCCGGGACTGACGGCAGGTCGATTTGGAGAGAGAAGATGCGCAACCCGTTAAAGCGGTTTTGGCTGTGTGTTGCGGCGGCGCCGGTGCTGGCGGGCGTCAGCGCTGCGTCAGGTCATGAAGAGCATAGCGCCCATGTGCATGGTCAGGCTCAGCTGACAGTGGCCACTGACGGTGATTTGCTGGAGATTATGCTGGAAAGCCCGGCGGCAAATCTGCTTGGTTTTGAACAGAAACCGGTGACCGAAGCGCAGCAAAGCGCCTGGCAGCAACAGCAAAGCTTGCTCAAAAGTGGTCAGTGGCTGCAATTGCCGGCGATAGCGCAGTGTGTGTTGCAACAGCAACAGCTGGCAGACCCATGGGGCAAAGCCGGTCAGCACGCCGATATCAGCATCAGTCTGAGTTATCAGTGTAAAGCGGCAGAATTACTGAATGAGGTCAAAGTCACTTTGTTCACAACAGCAGCTGACCTGCAGCAAATCGACGTGCAATGGGTCAGTGGTGGCCAGCAGGGCGCAGCGACACTCAGCGCCAAACAGCCGGTGCTGCAGCTACCCGGCACCGAATAATTGTCGTGTTCTTCCAAATAAAAAAACACAGCTATTGCTGTGTTTTTCTTTAATGGTGCAGTCGTTTTACTCGTAAACGTATTCGCTGATTTTGTCGACTTTCAGGCTATAAGCAGAATTGGCCAGGTCGTGACTCATGGTATCTGTCGTTAAGGTGCCTTCGATCCAGAACGGATTATAAATCAGGTCGGCTTTTAAGTTTTTCGCGCCACTGACATAGACGATCTGGTTTGGTGGTGGCGGTGGCACGTGGATACAGGCGCCGAAATAAGGCACCAGGAAAAAAGCCGTGATGTTCTGATCGGCATCATATTCAATCGGCACCACAAAACCTGGTAACTTGACTTTACGGCCGTTGAGTTCGCCACGGACATTGGCTGAGGACATCACATCAGCCCAGGCCTTCATCGAGGGGTCATTGCTGGCGTTAAAGTTTTTGTTGATGGCAGAACCAGCACCTTCGCCGCCTTCATGGCTGACTTCAGGCAAAGCTTCCATTTTTTGTAAGTCTGCATCCGGTAGTAAATCAGTCCATTCCAATTCTATCACTTTGCTTTTGTCTGCCGGCAGCGTGCGTACAGCTGGGGCTTGTTCGGCAGTTTTTGCAGTTTCGGCAGCCATGACTGGCGCAGATGCGACCAGTGCCAGATAAGTGCCTATTAACAACGGTTTGAACATTGGAGCTTCTTCCCGACTATATGTTATAAAATCACGGTTTTTTCGCATCATAGCATTATTCAAAGGGCAGCTTGTCGCCGTGGATCCGAATATTCCCGCAGTTGAACTCAAAAACGTGCGCCATCAATGGCCGGGCCAGGCTTTTTGCCTGCAGATCCCAGCGCTGACTTTGGCGGTTGGGCAACATTTATTTATCCGGGGGGCTTCTGGCTCCGGCAAAACCACTTTATTAAACCTGCTTTGTGGCGTACTGACGTTGCAGCAAGGCGAGATCAGCCTCAGTGGCCAGCTGTTACAACCCAACTCTGCTGCGAAACGCGACCAGCTGCGAGCCCGTCAGATTGGGGTGGTGTTTCAGCAGCTGAATCTGATTCCCTATTTGTCGGTGCTGGACAATGTGTTGCTTGGTCAGGCATTTAGCGGCAAAACGGCAGACACTGCGCGGGCGCAGGCGTTGCTGCAGGCGCTGCAATTGCCGGCGGAACTCTGGCAGCAAAGTGCAGCGGCGCTCAGTGTCGGTCAGCAGCAACGGGTCGCTATTGCGCGTGCATTACTCGGCAAACCAACCTTGCTGATCGCCGATGAACCGACCTCAGCGCTGGACGCTGATAACCGTGATGCTTTTATGCGGGTGTTGTTGCAGGAAGCCGATGCGGCCGGCAGCACTGTGGTTTTTGTCAGCCATGATCAGGCACTTTCGGCCTATTTCCAGTATCAGCTGGATATGGCGAGGTTAGCCGAGGGCGTGACGGCCGTGCGGGGAGAACCAGCATGTTGTTGAAATTAGCCCGGCAAAGTTTGTGGAGCCGGCGGGGCACTGCCTGGCTGACCTTGTGCTCGTTGATCATTTCGCTGAGCCTGTTGCTCGGCATCGACCATCTGCGGCTGGAAGCCAAACGCAGTTTTACCAGTACAGTCGCCGGTACTGATTTAATTGTCGGCGCCCGCTCTGGTCAGCTGAATTTGTTGCTGTACACGGTGTTTCGCATCGGCAATGCCACCAACAACATCAGCTACGCGCATTATGAACAAATCAGCAAACACCCGCAGGTGCGTTGGGCTATTCCGCTGGCGCTTGGTGATTCGCATCGTGGCTTCCGTGTGCTGGGTACTAACACCGACTATTTCCGCTATTTCCGCTATGGCGAGCAGCAGTCGTTACAGTTAGCCGCCGGACGCGAATTCAGCACTGTGTATGAAACTGTGCTTGGCGCTGATGTGGCGAAAAAACTCGGTTATCAGCTCGGGCAGGAAATTGTGTTGTCGCATGGCGTCGGTAAAGTCAGCTTCAGTCAGCATAAAGACCAGCCTTTTACCGTGGTTGGTATTCTGGCGCCGACAGGCACGCCGGTTGACCAGTCGGTTCATGTCAGTCTGACCGGGATTGAAGCTATTCATCAGGGCTGGCAAAACGGCGCGCCGGCGCTGCGCAAAGCCAAGACTACTTTGTCAGACGCAGAACTGGCGGCACTGCAGCCAACTGTGCTGACCGGTGCTTTGCTTGGGCTTAAATCCAAAGTCGCGACTTTTGCTGTGCAGCGGCAAATCAATGAATTTAAAGCTGAGCCATTAACTGCCATTTTGCCGGGGGCTGCGCTGGCGGAACTCTGGCAAATGCTGGTGCTGGTGGAAAATCTGCTGCTGGTGATCACGGCACTGGTATTGCTGGCGGCCTTGATTGGCCTGACCACCACTTTGTTAGCTGCCCAGCGTGAGCGGGCACGCGAACTGGCGATTTTACGCGCTATCGGCGCGCGGCCCTGGCAACTGTTTATATTAATCGAGCTGGAAGTGTTGTTGTTAACAGTGACCAGTATCGCCGGCGCTTTCCTGCTGTTAACTGGCAGCCTGGCGGCGCTGCAACCCTGGCTCAGCAGTCAATATGGCCTAGTGATCAGCCTGCTGGCGTGGCATCCGCATACCGCGGCAGGTCTCGGGGTGGTAGTTGTACTCGCGCTGTTACTGGGCGCCGTGCCTGCGATACAGGCCTACCGCCAAAGCCTGAATCAGGGTTTGCAGGTGCGGTTATGACGGTACTGGAGTCAACCTGCAGCCCTTGCTATAGTAGAAACAATAGCTTGATATTGACTTAGGATGTACATGGACGGAACTGCAGCGAAACTCGAACAGCAACTGGCAGAACTGAACCAGCAGTATTTGCGTCGCCTGCAGCAGGAGTTGCCGCAGTTGCAGTGGCTGTTGCTGCAGTTTGTTCAGGCCGGAGCGCAGGAATGGCGCGAGCAGGCTTCCGTGTTGATTTTGCGCTTTCACACTTTGGCTGGCTCCGCAGGGACCTTTGGTCTTG
>CAMLNG010000081.1 GCA_946481195.1 uncultured Chromatiaceae bacterium | reverse complement strand
GAGTTTGCAATACAGCCCATCTGGCCAGCTTATCAACCGGCTTACTTCAAGTGTCGATTTCCAAATCAAAATCCCGCAACCGGGTCGGCAGGACTATCAGCCCAACAATTTAAACCAATACACCACATATTCAGGCCAGAGCTTCAGTTATGACCCTAATGGCAATTTAACGAGCTTTGACGGGTGGACCTACAACTACAACGCTCACAACCGGCTGAGCTCTGCCAGCAAATCCGGCCAAAATCTGAGCCTGGAATATGACGCGACCGGCCGCCTAAACAGCAGCACTTTAAATGGCAGCAAAACAACTTTTTTATACGACGGTAACGAGTTAGTCGCGGAATACAACGCCAGCGGCACTTTGCTGAAACGCTATGTGCATGGCATTGGCAGCGACGACCCGTTAGTTAGCTTCGACGGCAGTGCCACAACAAGCCCAACATACCTGCTGGCAGATGAGCGCGGCAGCATCATTGCCGAAACCAATGCCGCAGGCTCTGTGGTGCAAAAACACCAATACGGCCCCTACGGCGAGCCAATGAATGCCAGCACGTCCCGTTTCAGATACACAGGCCAAATTCTGTTACCGGGCACCGAGCTTTATCACTACAAAGCCCGGGTGTACCATCCAAAACTAGGCCGCTTCCTGCAAACCGATCCACTCGGCTACAAAGACGGCATGAACTGGTACGCCTATGTCGGCAATGACCCGATGAATAAGGTGGATCCTGAGGGTATGTACTTAGAGTCAGCTTGGGATGCTGCAAGTCTGAGTATAGGTTTAGTTTCTTTAGGCAGAAATCTTGCTGAAGGAAACTGGTCCGCTGCCGGTTTCGATGCAATAGGTGTTGTTGCTGACGGAATTGCTGTTGCATTACCTGTCATTCCTGGTGGAGCAGGAATGGCTATCAATGCTTCAAGAGCAGGGGCCGACTTTATAGTATCTGTTGATGGAGCTGTAATTCATAATTCCCCGGACGCAGTCCGAGCATCCCTGAATAATGCAGGAATGCCTGAGGTTGCAATAACAAATAAAAGCGGAACGGAAACGGGTACGCTCCATAATAGTCCTGAATTGAATATGGATATAAGGGTCATGGATGGCGGTCCTAATCATGAAACTAGGGTCGTGACTTCAAGAACGGATACGAAACAAAAAGTAAATCCAAAAACAGGGAAAAACTTCGGGAATGTGCCCAAGCATGAACAAGAGGCAAGAAGTCATATTAAATTTGCTCAGTCGCAGCCAGGTTCTAGAATAAAAAGAAGAATAAAATAATAGTGATAATAACTCAGAGGTAATTAATTTATGGATTCGAGTGATACAGTAACGACGTGTATGGGAAAAATTGATTTTTTTGAAGCTAAGGCAAAAGAGTACTTAGTAGGAGCCAGCCTCGACAAATTAGTCGTATATAGTGTTGAGATTCAATTATGCCTAGTAAGTGCTATCGACAACTCTTATGTTTGGGTCTCTGCATGTGGAGATTGTGTTTCAGACCGTGCGAGTGATTCTTTAGATTTTTTTGTAAAAAGAGGGGAGGTTATTCAAGATATTTATGGTTTTATTGGAGAGGTGGTGAGTAATGTTCGGTTATTAAGCGATGGGTCTTTAAAAGTTTATTTTGGTGAAAGATTGGTTGTATTCTGTCCAAATGATGATGTTTCTGAAGTTGTTTGGTCAATAACTAGTGATACTCCTGCTCCATTTGATATTCATCGTTTTTCAATCGATTTAGTTGAAGGTAATGAAATTATCCTTGAAGAAGGAGGCGTGAAATGTACTCTATCTCTATAGTTGAATTAGCCAGATATATTTCACATTGAAATTTTAATGTGTAAAAAACCAACTAAAAAGATACTAAATTAGTGTTTTTGAAATATACGTTTAAAACGTCACGCTAATGCTGACTTTCTGTTTAGAATCAAACAGACCCAGCGAGTACGCGGCATTTTCGCCAGAAATAAAATGAGCTCAGTTCTGTCATCTTGCCAGGATCCGCTGATGCGGATCTGGTCGTTCAGCGGATAACGCTGACCGGCCTCCATGCTGACTTCTTGTGCAAATTAAAAAATACTTAGCGGCTGGCTTCAGAGTCCAGCCGTCAGCCCTTGCTATATAATTCCAGCAAAGTGCCGTGCTGTTTACCTGGTACAGGTCCATTGACAAAGGGGCAAATTCCGTTTACAGCCCCGTAAGGGAATGTAGTACCTGAAAATGGTTCATATGACCACTGGCCAATTAAGGAGTGACTCATAGTATGAAGTTAAATGAATTTATGAAAAATCTATATTATGGTCATAGTGGATGCAAAATGATAGTTGTTGATGGCTGGAATGAATGTGTGAAAATTCAGTTAGACTCTGTCTTTATAATGAAATGTAGTTCATTTGATTATCTGGTTGATGAGGAGGTGAAGGATGGGTTTTTAGTGTTTGAAGGTGTTATTGATTTATCTTGGGTAGGTCGTTTTATCCCTAATGATGTAGTGAATAGCATCACATGCAGCAATAATATTGATAGTCAAGATGGTAAGTGTTTTTTTAATGTTAGTATAAATCACGTGGGTAGTGGTGCTCAAAGTCACGAGACTGTTTTGTCTTTTGGTGCTACAAATGTTTCAATAGAAAGAACATAGATGGTGCGTTAGTTGGTTTTTTCTATATCTGAGAGTCCATTATTCGTAATGACACCTCGTAAATTAAGGGGGAGTTCTCAGTGGGTGAAGGGGTATGATATATATATCTAAAAATGATGTTAGAGCTAGAGAATGCGTAACTGGCCTTTCTGATTGCATATTGGATACATATACAATTGCTTATGAAAGTTTATGCGGTGAGCTTGGGTTCTTAAAATGTAAGGAAAGTACGGATGTTCTAAGAAAAATAATATTGTCAAAATCTTTTTCATGGTCCGATCGCAGTAAAGAGCCGAATGAGTTTTTAGGTGATTTCAAAAAGGCAATGTCGCTCGGTACTAATGGGGTTGGAGTTGTTTTTCATGAGGTTAATGATAATTTCGCGAATGAGCTGAAGCTCTACAGAGAAGCAGGCCTAGAAAAGTTAAAAGCAAGCCTTAACGGTGGTTGCGAAGAGGTAAATCAAGGAGTTCTTTGGCGTATGGTGAAAAAGAATCCTGGTTTTATTTATTTAGGTGAACTTGATGTAATCAGCGAAATGTGTCGATATTTCTCTGTTTGGAGCTTTAGTGACGCTGGAATCTACTTTCATATGTATGAATTTCCCGAATTTATAAACGAAGATTTAGATATTAACTTTGTCGATGAACTGCCTTGCGAATAAAGTCATGAGAAATTCGCGTTATTTAGTAGGCGATTAATTTATGGAAATTGCTGCGAGGCTAAATGCATATTTTTGAAGCATGGGAAGATGACAGTGGAATCACTTTCACGAATAAAGAAAATATTGCTTATTTCAAAAGTAAAAAATTAATTTCTACGGATGCTCGATTGATTCATCAAATAGAAGCTTCTTCGTACGAAGAAGCGATGATGCAGCATCATATTAAAATGAAATGGGAACCATACATTCCTACAGACGATATAGATAAAAACGATACGTAATTGCAGAGTTCTGAATTAAAATTTGTATTGTGCCAAATCTATGTCAAAACGCCGCGCCAATGCTGATTTTCTGTTTCGAATCAAACAAATCTAGTGATGTACGCGGCGTTTTCGGCAGTAAAAGCGTCAGCTCGGTTCTGTCATATTGCCAGGACCAGCTGATGCGGATCTGGTCGGTCAGCGCATACCGAAGTCCGGTCTCCAATTTGAGCTCGCGTGCAAAATCAAAAATGCTCAGCGGCTGGCTCAGAAGTTCCAGCCAGTTACCCTCGCTATAAACCTCCAACAAAGTACCAGGCCATTTGTGGCTGAAATCCCAGGCCAGCGAGGCGGTGTTATAACTAAGCGGTGACGCAAAATCCGGCAGCACCCTGAAAGTTTCGTCTTCACGAAAATACGCCTGTTTGCGCCCGACCAATAACACCAAATCCAGCCGGGTCGGGCCTTGTTGCCACACCGCATAACCGGGGCCACTATTGATATCCACGTTTTTATAATCACTGGCCAGATAGTTGTAGCTATATCCGGTATTGACGCGCCAAAACAGCTGCGGGCTATAGAAATAATCCAGCCCCGGATTTAACTCATATTTGTGGGTTTTACGCGCCGCTTCTTTAGTTTCGTAGTCATAAAGCGCATCAAACTGACTGCGCCAGTCACCGACGCGATATTCAAAGCGCTCAGTCAGGCTATAGTTTTTCGCCTGCTCTTTACCGGCCCGGGTCGCCGCACTTAAATCCAGCTGCAAAGACCAGGGTTTTGTTGGCGCTGCGGTTGCTGCAGTAGAAAGCGTTGCAGAAGTTGTTGATGCTGTGGGTTGCTGCGGCGTATCAGCCTGTGTGGCTGTTGTCGCGACAGTTGCTGCCGGCTGTCCGTTCTTTAGCCGTAATGGGCTTAACGCCTGCACTTCACTGCGTTTGATTTTCACCTCACCGGCATAAAGGGTAAAAAGCACCAACTCTGTCGTTGAACTGCTTTTTAGCTCGCCACTCAATAAATCACCATTTTTCAGCCGCACCTGATAGAGATTGTTGCTGGCGGCGAATGCCTGTGTGGAAAATAAGCTCAGTACTGTTAGCGCAGTTGTTAGTCCGATAAACCTCATCAGTCGCGTTACCGAATCCGTTGTGAGATACCGCATCATGGCTTGAAGTAGGGGGAAAACTCAATGGGTTTTGCTGTTGGAACCGGATTGGTTCTGAGGTAGGGGAGCAATGAGCAAAGCGAATTGCACCAATCTGAACTGTTAAATCAGGACCGATTGGTTCTGCGCGGCAAACAGACAAGGGCGCCCCACGTCGCACTTTGCTCAATCTGAAAACTTTGCCAAACGGCATGGGCAACAACATCGACTGGACGCTACACGCACGCCGTAAAGGAATCCCTACCTCAGAGGGTCTGCTTTTGTAATCGCCCGACCGTTGTGATAGTAATTTTGATTCACCGCTTTGTGCCAATTGCGGACCTTTTTTAAATGCCATGTACGGCGGCGCTGACGCTTGCGCGTACCTACGGACAGAAAAAGAAAGTAGGTATCGGCAAGCAACGCGTGCTGGCCACCACGTGGCGTACAATTAACACAATTTTTTATTTCCTCTTTTCGCTCAAACCAGTCATCCGAAAACCACAACAAAGCCAGCATCGGCAGCCGCGGAGTGAGCGATCAAGAGTGAGCGCGGGAGGCGCGAACGGGCGAACATGGTGGTGGCGATGTTGGCTTTGCCACTCTTTGTGGTTCTGTCACCCAAAGCCGTTCCAGCAATTACCTCGCTAAACCTAGCTTCCAACCCAACAAAAAAGCGCCAAACGGCGCTTTTTTCCATTCAAAACCCCAACAACACAAATCACTTCACAGTGTTGTAGTCTTTGCCAAAAATCTTGCCAAAGAAAGATTCTTTGTTCCAGGTTGGGCGGGCTGGGGCGTTGGCGATTTCGGTGCCGATGGCGTAGTTGATGTCGGCGAATAAGGCACCGTAGTCGTAACGGATGGCGCCGAAGTCTTTGGTAAGGCCGGCGACGTCATCTGTTGGTTTGTGGTAGTGCTTGGCGAAGAATTTGCCCCACACTTCGCCGCCTTTTTGTTTCGGGTCGCGTGAGGTGAAACCTGTCATCAGGAATACTGAAGGTACACCTTGTTTCACCAGCGTGTAGTGGTCTGAGCGGGTGAAAATCGCCTGGTCTGGCATTGGGTCTGCCGCCAGTTTCACGTCATACAAACCTGCAGCTTTTGCTACTACCGGCCCTAAGCTTGAGTGGTTGGCACCAAAGGCGACGATGTCGGCAAATGGGTATAACAGCACTGGCATGTCGAGGTTCACGTTAGCCACCAGCTTGTCAGCCGGGCGGGTTGGGTTGTGCGCGAAATAATCGGCGCCCAGCAGGCCTTTTTCTTCACCTGTAACAGCCACAAACAAAATCGAGCGTTTTGGTTTGACCGGTGCATTGACAAATAACCGTGCTGTTTCCAGCAGAATGGCGACGCCGGCGGCGTTATCCATCAGGCCGTTGTTGATGCGGTCTTTGCTGCGCATATCCACGCCGACACCGATATGGTCTGAGTGCGCAGTCACGACTACGTATTCGTTTTTCAGCACCGGATCAGAACCTTCCAGCACTGCTGCCACGTTCGGGCTGCTGATTTGCTGATGTTCAGACTGGCGGCTGAAATTTACTTCGCCTGGCAGGGCAAAGCCTTTTGGCGTTTGTTTCTTTTCCAGCTGAGCATAGATGTCTTTAAGCGACACCGGCGCTTTGGCAAACAGCGCTTCGGCTGGTTTCATATCCAGCGATGCAGAAATTTTCAGCTGCGGATAGTCACCTTCAGCGACGCCGTCAGCATGCAACCAGCGGATGCGCGGCTGATGCAGGTACATCGTGCCTTGCGCAAATGGACGCAGCTTTTCATCTTTTGGCGTGTTGATCATAATCATGCCGACCGCGCCTTTCTCGGCGGCGGTGCGGGCTTTTAATGAACTGATGTGCGCGGCTTCTTCACTTGGCAGTGATTCCGGGCGGCCAGGCAGCATCACCACCACTTTGCCTTTGACGTCTAAGCCAGCGTAGTCGTCGATGCCAAATTCTTTTGACACCAGACCATAACCAACAAACACCAGGCCGGCGCTGACATCCACTTTGCCTTCATGGCTGCTAGGGCCTGTCATAAATTGTTTTGGGAAAGCGAAATCTGTCGCTTTGCCGTCTACCGTCAGGCTCAGTTTCGGGCTTGATTGCACCAGCTTGCTTTGTTTCATCGGCACTGGCTGTAAATAGCCTTCGGTGCCGGCTGGTTTTAAGCCTAACTGGTGGAAATTGCTGGCGATATACTGGCTGGCAATCAGGTGGCCTGTGCTGCCGGTATCACGGCCGGCGAGGGCGTCGTCGGCTAAGAACAACATGTGCGCTTCAACGCGCTCGGCAACAGCACGTTGGCTGTTTTCCTGATTAGTGGCTGGAGTTGCGACCGCGGCAGCGGTTTGCGGCTGGCTGGTTTGCTGGCAAGCGCCAAGCGCCAGTGCTGACCCGAGAGTCAGCCAGTGAATTGTTTTCATTTGTGTTCCTGTGAAATGATGACTGACGCGCGGCGTTGCCATCTTGTTATTGAATCAGCTGGTTTTAACAGACTTTGCCGAGGCTAGCACAAAAGCAAACAACCGCCCAAGCGGGCGGTTGTTGCGAAATGTTGCTACTGCGACGAACAGCGTAGAATCAAAGCCAGTTGGCGGCGTGGCGGAGCGGTTTAGTCGGCCAAAGCGCCCGGCATCTCTTCTTCGGCTGGTGGCTCAATCCGTTTGGCCAGCACTTTGTCGATGCGCTTGCCGTCCATATCCACTATTTCCAGTAACCAGTCGTCCAGTTCTACTTTGTCAGCAGTTTGCGGAATTTTTCCCAGCAGCATCATGATAAGGCCGTTGAGCGTCTGATAGCGTTTGCTGTCTTCTTCCGGCAACTTGCTGATGCCTAAGCAATCTTTCAGGTCTATCACCGGCAGCAGGCCGTCGAGTAAATACGAGCCGTCGTCGCGCTGCACCACCATCAGGTCCTGCTCGGCAGAATCGGCCTGATTAAATTCACCGGTCAGGGCGTCCATTAAATCCTGCAACGTCACTAAGCCTTTGAGGTCACCGTATTCGTCAACGACAAACACCATCTGGCTGCCAGAGCTGCGGAAGTGTTCCAGCAATTCCATACCGGTTAAGCTGTCCGGCACAAAATTACAGGGCTGCGCCAGCTGTTGCAGGTCGTTTAAGGTGCCGGCCACTGATTGCGCCAGCAGCTGTTTGGCGGAAATGATGCCAATTAATTCGTCCGCATGGCCTTTGCAAATCGGAAAACGCGAATGCGGCGACTGCATCACGCGCTGCATGTTTTCGGCAAGCGGTAATTCGATATCGAGAAATACGATGTCAGAGCGTGGCACCATTAATGATGAAATGCTGCGCTCGTCCAGGCGAAACACGTTTTTCACCATAGTATGTTCGGTATGTTCAATCACACCGCTGCTGGAACCTTCCTGCAGCAGCGCCTGAATGTCTTCGTGCGTGACGTTGGATTCCTGGCTGTGCGCAAAACCAAATACCCGCATCATGGCGTGGGTAGAGCCTGACAATAACCAGACAAAAGGCTTAGTCAGCATCGCCAGCAGCAGCATCGGCTTGGCCATAATGCAGGCGATGGTTTCAGCGCTGATTTGGCCAATGCGTTTTGGCACCAGTTCACCGACCACGATAGAGACATAAGTCACGACCACAACCACTAATACAGTGGAGAAAATCGAGCTGAAAGCTTCCGACAGGCCATAACTTTGCAGCCACATCGAGAATGGGCCGGCCAGCACGGCTTCACCGAAGATACCGTTTAAGATACCAATCGAGGTGATACCAATCTGCACTGTCGATAAAAATTGCGTTGGGTCTTCCGCCAGTTTCAGCGCTATGGCTGCAGAAGAACGGCCGTTGTGGGCCAGAGCTGTCAGACGTGATTTGCGTGCTGTGACTATGGCTATTTCCGACATGGCAAATAAGCCGTTTAACAAAATCAGACTAACAAGTATGAGGATTTCCATATAAACCATAAGGTGACTGAGGAAAGCCGAGTATATCAAAAACTTTTGTCAGGTATAGGGGCCTATTCAGCGGGTTGTCAGTATCAAAGGTTGAACAGGGGCTTGTCTGCGCTAAAAATCAGCGAAAATCCCAGAGTTGGTATGGCGTCAGCACCAGCGGCAGTGGCACATCCCAGGGTTCGGTGGGTACAGTTTCCACTTGTTGACACTGATGGGCGAGGCCCACTAATAACGGCTTCTGGCTGGTTTTGGGCAGCGCTGAGAGCGTGCGGTCATAAAAACCGCCCCCCATGCCAAGGCGCTGGCCTTGTGCGTCAAAGGCCACCAGCGGCATAAAAATCACATCAAGCTGCGCCGGTAACATGATGGCGGTGACGTCGGGTTTAGGCTCACGGATACCGAATTGATTCAAATGCATCGGAGTTTGGGCGTCGTACCGCTGGAACAACAAATAGCCCGGGGTAAAAGGATGCAGCACCGGCAGATAAAGGTTTTTGCCTTGTTGCTGTAAATACTGCAGCAGCGGAGTGGTATCCAGTTCGCCGTCGTTACTGAGGTAAAGCGCAATATGCTGGGCTTGCTGCAAGCCGGAAAATTGCTGCGCTTGTTGCACCAAAGCTTCAGCTGCCTGGTTCTGAGCTTCAGCGCTTAATTGCTGGCGGGCTTTACGCACCTGCTGACGAATTTGTTTGCGCAGCGCCTGTTTGGCCGCGTCGGGCTGAAAGTCAGTAGATGAAGCAGGGGATAACGGGGGATTTGGTAGCAGCAACTTCAGCATACTCCGAAAGTGTTCTCCGAATTGCCGTGACCGGCGTAAGCCCTTGAACCAGAGGTTCAAGGCGGGAATCCAATCAGCACCGCAGGCTTCCCGGTACGGGCCGGGCTTGCACAATAGCGCTGGAGAAGAAACCCTGATGTAAAGAATTATCGGCTCAGGGACATCAGCCAGTCACAAACAACTCAGAGAACGTTGCCAGTATATCACCGGAATCCGGCGAAATAAGCCTTATTCGTCGCTCTTTTTCGCTTCCAGCAACTCATTGCACAAATTTAGCGCAATCATCAGTAACACATCTTCAGCGCCATGTACGCCCGGTTGGTAACGGGTGTTGCTGACACGGTTTTCCAGTTCAGTCAAAGCTGCCTGCAGTTTTTCTTCCTGGCCGGCCGGGCAGGAAATCTTCATATGGCGGCCTAACACAGCAATCGTCAGCTGTTTTGGTTTATTCGGATTTGCTGCTGGTTTTTGTGCTTTTGGATACATGTTGTCTGCTTTTCTGGTGACTACAGCGGCCACGGCCACTGCTTGGTTAATAGGTTCAGGGCGGTGCGCGCTTGGCGCTCAGAAAGCCCGGTGTTAGCATAGTGGCATTCACACTGCCTGATGATGCTGTTATGCCTAAACATCCTTTAATGAATTTCGACCTCTGGACCAGCGCTTTAGACCAAAATGCGCTGATGGCGTCGGCAGCCGAGCTGCACGGCCTGATCGCCGGCATGTTAAGTGCCGGTGTCCCGGCGGATGCGAATCAGATTCTACCAGTTTTACACGACTTCTTAAACGACGGGCAAGCGGTCAATGCAGCTTTAAAAAGCCAGATCAGCGAACTTATCAGCGAAACCGCGCGCCAGCTGGCCGACGAAGAGCTTGGTTTTAGCCCGCTGCTGCCCAGTGACGACGATGCGCTGCCAGAGCGGCTCGAAGCCTTAGTGGAATGGTCGCAGGCTTTTTTGGTTGGTTTTGCCATTCAGCAAACCGATTTGTCGATTGTGGCCGAAGAAGTGCGCGACGCCGTTGAACAGTTAACCGAAGTCACCCGTATTGATATCTACACGCCGGATGACAGCAGCGAAGCGGAAAACGAAGAGTCGTATTTCCTGGTGCTGGAGCATGTGCGGGTGATGGTGCTGACTTGCTTCGCTGAAGTCGGGCAGAAGTTTGCGGCGGCTGAAGTCGCCAGCCAAACCCTGCATTGAGTTTCCTGAGTTGCCTAAAGTGCTTGAGTTGCCGGTGGCGACTCAAGCAAAAAGACACAATCTGACATTGAGGCCCTGATGACGCCGCAACCACAAATCCCGTTGGTTCCTGTTTCTGTATATGCCAGCCGCCGCGCCGCGCTGCTGACAAGCCTTAAGCCCGGCTCTGTGCTGGTGCACTGCGCCGCACCAGAAGTTGTCCGTAGCCGCGACACTGATTATCCCTATCGTCAG
>CAMLNG010000080.1 GCA_946481195.1 uncultured Chromatiaceae bacterium | reverse complement strand
CCCGAACACCCGGCGTATGCTGCGGGTCACTATCGAAGACGCCATTGGCGCAGACCAGCTGTTTAATACGCTAATGGGCGATGAGGTAGAACCACGTCGTGCCTTCATTGAAGAGAACGCCCTACGGGTAGCAAACCTGGACGTGTAATCACGTCAAAAGCAAAAAAGCAGACTTCGGTCTGCTTTTTTTATGTCTGATTGTGATTGCCGAATAGTTTCAAAAGCTACTTCGATGGTTGATACCATAACTCATTACGATGCAAAGGTGTTGCTTGTGGAAATAATGGATTCTTCAGTTCAATTACCAGACGTTTATCCAGTTTTGACAAAGCCAGTGCTTCGGCGAATTCTTGCTGAAACATGCGTTCAAACTCACCATTTTTAAGCATTCGTTCAAGCCCAAGTTCTACTTGTTGCGCAAGCTGTTGTTGGCGTGGCGAAAAAAAATAGTACAAGGCAGCTGGATAATGCAGAACTATACTTGGCTCCACCGGTAGCGGCTGTGACGCTTCTGTACGCTCACGCCATATTTCAAGTACAGACCGAGGGAAAGCGTCAACGCGATTACTCGCTAACATTTCAAACATTGAGTGATACTCATTGGATAAAAGTACTTTGAGTTTATTGGCTTGCAAAATCTCAGCGTCCGGCCAGTCATGACCCTGGGTAAACAACAGTTTTTTCAGATCTTGCAATGAGCCGATATGCGGAAATTTTTCAGCTGTCTTAGGTGAAATGAGCAGGAGCCGCCAACCAAATAGGCCTTTATCGATAGGGAATCGCACCGGAGTTAATAGATGCTCGCGTTCTATGGTGGTCACGCTCCAAAACACATCGATGCCGTTTTCAACTGCAACAGTGCGTAAAGACCGGTCCTGCACCATCGGTACTTCGGCTTCAACCAGTTGATGTGTTATACCAGCATGGCGCAAGGCCGCAGACAGCAATCTCACCTGATACAAATTGTGGCTATCGCCTTGCTGGATGGGCTTTGCATAGACGATAGTCACACTGTCCTCGGCTACAGCTGGACACTGTGCCAGTACAAGCAGCAATCCGAATGCCCACCCAACAAAATATCGAACCTTAGCTGAACTCATCATCTGACCTCAGAGCTGTCGCTCGCTAAGCATTGCTCAGAAGTAGCCACTTGTCTTGTCGCTTCGTTAAATAAAGCAACACCGCTGTGAAGGTTTCAGTGCTGGTGCAGCGTAGCTAAAGTTAATTGCAACCCGACAATAGGCGGAACCAACAGCAATCTGACTTTGCAGCGGGAGAGGCTTGGCTGCGGAAATTTAAGCTGCGGCAATGCTCAGCAAATAGTGCCAACACAAACCTTGTCGCAATAGGCGTGTACGACCAGCAAATTTTGCCAATAACAGCAAGCTGAAACGCTGCGACAAAACAGTACTCCGGAGTGCCAGCAAGTTGGTAAATCCTTTGGATCGGCACACGCACATACAGCACACTTCAAATGCTGATGAATTGAGTTAAAAAAGATAAGTGGGAAAAGGACCGACTTAAGCACTATTCCTGATTCAGGTTGCAGGGCCGGTACTCATTGAACGGACTAACGGGGACCGCAAATAAAAAAGAGCAAAAAAACGCGCCAGTATTTGGCAAAAAAATTCTAAAGAAAGGATAAATCCGGCTTGCTTCAAAAGATTACATCTGTAATAGTAAATGAATTACAGATGTAATCTTATTAGTTAGACATCGCCCAAAATCAGTCCAATACGGAGTGAAACAATGAAAGAAATCAGCCAGGCCGAACTGGAAGTGATGAAAGTCCTGTGGCGACAAGCACCGCAGACTGCGAATCAGGTAGTGGAGCAATTAGCCGATGCCAGTCAGTGGCATGAAAAAACGGTAAAAACACTCTTGAACCGACTGATCGGCAAAGGGGCGGTCAGTTTCGAAAAAGATGGCCGTGCCTATCTGTATTCGCCGGTATTGCAGCAGTCGGATTATCAACTACGCGAAAGCCAGAGTTTTATCCAGCGGGTGTTATCTGGCCGACTCGCGCCATTGGTCGCAGGCTTTGCCGAACAGCAGCAACTGAATGCCGAAGATGTGGCTGAACTGAAACAGCTGATCGCGAAATGGGAACAGGAGCAGAAATAATGCTGAACTGGTTGCTGACACAAGTATTGCCTTTAACCTTGTTGCTCACCGCTCTATTGCTGGTGCGGCCATTGGCACTGCGTTGGTTGGGCGCGCGCTGGCGATATAGTCTATGGCTTGCTGTGCCGCTCTTGCTGCTATGGCCGTTACTGCCGCTGCAACTGAGCCCCGTTGCCGATACCAGCATTTATAAAGTGCAGCTGAATATGCATCAGCTGAGCTCTGGCTTGGCGGATGAGCAACGGTGGTCGTTATTGGTATTGGCATTGTGGCTCAGCGGCGTCTGCGTCATGGCTGTTACGATGTGGCGTCAATATCAGCGCATCCGCCTGCAGCTGTGCGCCGCCAGCCGATTTACCATTGCAGAAACCAGCGTAACCTGCAAACAAAGCCGTGACCATCAAGGGCCTTATGTGACGGGATTGTGGTCTCCGACGGTGTTGTTACCGGTGGATTTTCAACAACGTTTTGACCCGCAGCAACAGCAGTTAATCTTACAACACGAACTGACGCATTGGCGTCGCGGTGACCTGCACGCCAATCTGCTTGCCTTAATAGTGCTGACTTTGTTCTGGTTTCACCCACTTTGCTGGCTGGCGTATCGCGCTTACCGGCAAGATCAGGAACTGGCCTGTGATGCTTTGGTATTAGCGACTGCTAGTTCTCAACAAAAGATTGCTTACAGTTATGCGCTGCTGAGCAATGTACAAAGCCATGCTCAAAGCAGCACCGCCCATTGGCAACTGCTCAGCAACCACTATGGAGATAAAAAAATGATGAAACAACGGCTGCAATTGTTACAGCACCAACAGGGTTTTAGCAAAACAGCGCTGGCGCTGACCCTGATAGCTTTAGTCGGTGCCACGTTATGGCTGCAACAGCCAGTACAGGCGGCGGACGCGGCTGCAGAGATGAAACCAATTATGCGTGTGGAGCCGCGTTTTCCGGTAGGTGCAGCAGCAGCTGGCACCGAAGGCTATGTTGTCGCCGAGTTTGATATTCAGCCGGACGGCACTGTGCAGAATGTGCAAATTATCAAATCCGTGCCAGCGCAGGTGTTTGATAAAGTAGCCGTCACTGCATTACAGCAATGGGCCTATAGCCCATCCGCGAGCGGGATGAAACAAGCCAAAGTGCAACTCGATTTTGTCATGGACCCGGTGTCCAGCGACATTGAGCGGGTGGAGGTCTCACCAACGCATTAAAACCCGCGATTTACAGTCAAAACAGCAAAGGGGCCATTGGCTCTTTTGCTATTTTGTCTGGATCCCACGCCTGACAAGGACGAGCACAGAAAAACCGCGGAAAAACCGCGCCATTGCGCTACAGAAAAGCCGCACAAATGGGTATACTTTCCGGTCTTTATTGCCGAAATAGCGGAGCAGGTGCGCTTTCTATGCACAAATACGATATTAAAACCTTTCAGGGCCTGATCCTGGCATTACAGGATTATTGGGCTCGTCAGGGCTGCGTCATTGTGCAGCCGCTGGATATGGAAGTGGGTGCTGGTACCTTCCATCCGATGACATTCCTTCGTTCGCTGGGCCCGGAGCCAAGCAACGTCGCTTACGTGCAGCCATGCCGTCGTCCGACCGATGGTCGTTATGGCGAAAACCCGAACCGGTTGCAGCATTATTATCAATTCCAGGTCATTCTGAAGCCGTCGCCGTCTGACATTCAGGAGCTGTACTTAGGCTCTTTACGTGAACTCGGTATCGACACCCTGGTGCACGATATCCGTTTTGTCGAAGACAACTGGGAATCACCGACTTTAGGTGCCTGGGGTTTAGGCTGGGAAGTCTGGCTGAACGGCATGGAAGTGACGCAGTTCACTTACTTCCAGCAAGTTGGTGGTCTGGAATGTCGCCCGGTCACTGGCGAAATCACCTACGGTTTAGAGCGTCTTGCGATGTATATCCAAGGCGTCGACAGCATTTTTGACCTGGTCTGGACTGATGGCCCGATGGGGCGCGTCACCTACGGCGATGTGTTCCATCAAAACGAAGTCGAGCAATCGACTTACAACTTCGAACACGCCGATGTGCCGGCGCTGTTTGCTGCTTTTGATCAGCATGAAGCGGAAAGCCATAAGCTGATTGAGCTGGGGCTGCCGCTGCCGGCCTATGAAAAAGTTATGAAAGCCTCACACGCCTTTAACCTGCTGGATGCCCGTCACGCCATTTCAGTGACTGAGCGTCAGCGTTACATTCTGCGGGTCCGCACGCTGGCTAAGGCCTGTGCAGAAGCTTATTACGCGGCACGTGAGAAGCTTGGCTTCCCGTTATGCCGTAACACCAAGCAGGAGGCCTGATCGTGGCTCAAGATTTTTTTGTCGAGATTGGCACTGAAGAGCTGCCACCGAAGTCGTTAAAAACCTTAGCAACGGCGTTGCAGCAGAACATCCTGGATGAACTGAATAAACTGGGTCTGGGTTTCATTGACAGCCAATGGTACGCAGCACCGCGTCGCTTAGCGGTTCGCGTCAATGCACTGGCAGCGCAGCAAGCCGACAAAGTCGTGGAGAAACGCGGCCCGGCCATCGCCGGTGCTTTTGATGCCAATGGCGAGCCGACTAAAGCAGCACAAGCCTGGGCGGCGTCGAACGGCATCACAGTAGCTGAAGCTGAACGTCTGGAAACAGACAAAGGCGCCTGGCTGATTCACAAAGCCAAAGTCACAGGTGTCGCGACAGTGGCGCTGTTGGAACAAGTGGTCGCCACAGCACTGGCAAAACTGCCAATTGCCAAGCCAATGCGCTGGGGCGCCAATGACGCTGAGTTTATCCGTCCGGTGCACACCATCATCATGTTGTATGGCAACGATGTGGTGCCAGCCACTATTCTCGGTAAAGCGGCTGGCCGCGTCACTCACGGTCATCGTTTCCACGCGCCAGCCAAAGTCGAAATTGCTAATGCGGATGCTTACTTAAGCACGCTGGAGCAGGCTTTTGTAGTGGCCGACTACGACAAGCGCAAAGCCTTTATCAAAGCCGAAGTCGAGAAAACTGCTGAAAGCTTAAAGGGTATCGCCCAGATGGACGACGCTTTGCTGGAAGAAGTGTCTTCGTTGGTGGAATGGCCGGTGGTGCTGGTGGGTTCGTTTGAAGAACGTTTCCTCGAAGTGCCGCCAGAGCCGCTAATGTCGACGATGAAAGACAACCAGAAGTATTTCCCGCTGAAAGATGCAGCTGGCAAGCTTTTGAATAAATTCATTTTTGTTGCCAACATCGCCAGCAAAGACCCGCAGCAAATCATTTCGGGTAACGAAAAAGTGGTGCGGCCACGCTTAACCGACGCGCAGTTCTTCTTTGGTGTTGATAAAAAGACCAAACTGGCTGACCGGCTGGAAAGCCTTGGCACTGTGTTGTTCCAGCAAAAGCTCGGCACGCTGCTCGAGAAATCACAGCGTATCAGCGAACTGGCAGGTTACATTGCCGGCAAAATCGGTGCTGATGTTGAACACGCGAAACGCGCGGGTTTATTGTCGAAGACTGACCTGATGAGCAACATGGTCGGTGAATTCCCGGAAACCCAGGGCATTATGGGCATGCACTATGCGCGCATCGACGGTGAAGCCGAAGCGGTCGCGCTGGCGCTGAACGAGCAATATATGCCGCGTTTTGCCGGCGATGCATTGCCGGGCCAGTTAGTCAGCTGCGCTGTGGCTATTGCCGACAAGCTTGACTCGTTAGTCGGTATTTTTGGCATCGGTCAGGCGCCAAAAGGCGACAAAGACCCCTTTGCGCTGCGTCGTGCCGCCATTGGCGCGCTGCGTATCATGGTGGAGAAACAGCTGCCGCTGGATTTGCTCGACGTGATTGGCTTTGCCCAAACCACATTTGGCGACAAGCTGAGCAATGCGCAAGTAGCTGATGAAGTGCTGGACTTTATGTTAGGCCGCTTCCGCGCCTGGTATGAAGCTGAAGGTTACGGCATCGACGTGATCCAGGCGGTGTTAGCTCGCCGGCCAACCAATCCGGCCGACTTTGACCGCCGCGTCAAAGCGGTGGCGGAGTTCCGCAAGCTGGACGCTGCACTGGCATTAGCCGCTGCCAACAAGCGGGTAGCGAATATTCTGGCGAAAGTGACCGAAGCCATTCCTGCCACTGTGGATGCAGGTTTGTTAAGCGAAGCGGCGGAAAAAGCCCTGCACAGCGCCATTGTGGCGGAGCAGGCTTATCAGCAAAGCCTTAGCAGCTATAGCGAAGGCCTGGCCCATCTGGCGCAGCTGCGCGACGTAGTCGATCAGTTCTTTGATCAGGTCATGGTCAACGCAGATGACGCCAAAGTGCGGCTGAACCGCCAGGCACTACTGGCTCAGTTACGCGCACTGTTCCTGCAGGTAGCGGATATCGCTGTGTTGCAATAAGCGTTAACTTCGGATGAAATCTATAAAATCCCCGCTTTGCGGGGATTTTTTTAGGTAACGACAAAATAGAACTGTTGTTTTAACCAAATCCTAATCCGTTTTGTCTTTGCGGTGAGAGCCCCTATGGGTGGGACGGCAAGTTTTCATTTTTCCGTCCACATCCTCACTGATGGTAAGAAAAAACCGCCATCGCAACAAAACTCCGGCTGGTCGCAGAAATTTTGTACGGTGCTTGCCGGCGCAGCGCTGACCCCTTAGTTTGGTCTTTTTTAACCAAACTGAGTTCTCGCTGATGCGCCGGATCCTCCCTGTTGTATGCCTTGTTGCGGGCCAATTATTCGCCGGACAAGCGTTTGCCAATGAATCTGCTGCGGCTTTGCCTTATTTCCCGGGCAGCCAGTACAACAACGCTGTGCCGACGGTGGAACAGGCGCTGGGTTATGCGTTGGGCAGCCGCATCACTGAACCAGCTGCAGTGCTGGATTATTTTCGTCAGCTGCAGCAGGCAGCGCCGGACCGGCTGAAGCTGGTGCAATATGGTAAAAGCGCACAGGGCCGGCCGCTGTTTTATGTAGTGATTGGCAAGCCGGTACATCTGAGCGCCTTAACACAAATCGAAGCCGATATGCGCCGTCTGGCCGATCCACGGACCTTAAGTAGCGACAGCGCCGAACAGTTGCTGCAACAGCTGCCAGCCAGTGTCTGGGTGTCCAGTACTTTACATGGCAATGAAATCAGCCCGGTGGATGCGGCCATGGCGCTGGCGTATTTCCTGCTCGCCGAGCAAAGCGGCAAAGCAGCGCAAATTCTTGATAACACGCTGGTCTACATCGAACCGCTACAAAACCCGGACGGCCAGCACCGATTTGTCAGCCGTTATTACGCCACCGCCGGCCTTGTGCATTCCGCCGACCGTTTTTCCGCCGAACATAACGAACCCTGGCCCAATGGCCGCACCAATCATTATCTGTTTGATATGAATCGGGATTGGGTTGCGCTGACCCAGCCGGAAATTCAGCAACGGGTGAAGGCGCTGCAGCAGATGTTCCCGCTGGTGTATGTTGATTCCCACGAGATGGGCGGCGATCAGAGTTATTATTTCAGCCCGGAAGCTGAGCCTTACAATCCATTTATCCTGCCATCACAACGCGAGACGTTGCAGTGGTTTGGTCAGAACAATGCAAAACAGTTTGATGCGCTGGGTTATGACTATTTCACCCGCGAAATCTTTGATGCGTTTTTCCCGGGCTATGGCGCCAGCTGGCCTTTGTATCACGGCAGCATTGCGATGACCTATGAGATGGGTTCTGCACGGGGCCATGCTTATCGGAAACAAGATGGTTCTGTGGTGACCTTTGCTGATGGTGTGCAGCGTAACTTTATTGCTTACACGGCCACGCTGGAAACCGCAGCCAACAAACGCAAAGAACTGCTGCAGCGTTTTTATCAGTACCGGCAACAGGCGCTGAAACAGGGCAGCAGAGACGGCATCGGCAGTTATATTTTCCCGGCCAGCCGCGACAGAGCCGGCCATCAGAAGCTGATGGGTGTGTTGACGCAGCATGGCATCCGGGTGGAGCAGGCCAAAGAGGACTTCCGCGCCTGTGGTCAGTCATACCAACAAGGTGCTTATGTGGTGAATACCGCGCAGCCGACTTATCAGCTCATCCGCGCCGTGTTGGACGACACAGTGCCGATGGATGCAAAATTTATCAAACAGCAGGAAGAGCGCCGCGCCAATAATCTGCCGGACCAGATTTATGACGTAACCGCCTGGTCCTTGCCGCAAATGTATAACCTGCAGGTGAATCGCTGCAGTAATGCCGTGGAAGTGAATAGTGTGGTGGTTGGCTCAGAGACTATTCTGCCGGGACAGGTCAGCACGCCGGATGCCAGTTATGGCTATCTGGTGCCCTGGGGCGACATGGCTGCAGCGCGGCTGATGAGCGCGGCTTTACAGCAAGGCATTAAAATCAAAAGCGCTGATGTCGCTTTTACCCATCAGAACGGCAAACAATATCCGGCCGGCACACTGATCCTGAGCAAGGCTGATAACCCTGCTCTTGCTGACAAAATTGCGGCGCTGGCGGCAAACTCAGGCGCTTTGGTTGAAGGTATCAACAGCAGTTGGGTGCAAGACGGGCCGAACTTTGGCTCTGGTCAGGTCAAGCTTATTCCCAAAGTGAATATCGCTATGGTGTGGGATGAACCGACGGATCCGCTCAGCGCCGGCAGTGCCCGTTTTGTGCTGGAGCGGTTTATCGGTTATCCGGTGACAGCGCTACGGCCGGCGCAAATGCTGCAATCTGCGCTGCAGGGCTATGACGTGCTCATTCTGCCTTCGACACGCAGCAGCTACCAAAACGCATTGGGTGAACGCGGTCAACAATTACTGCGGCAATTTGTGCAACGGGGTGGCGTGCTGATTGCGCTTGGCAATGCCAACGAATGGCTGTTGCAGGGCAAAGAGCCGCTGCTGGCCAGCAAGCAGGAATTTAAAACCAGCAAACGTGAAAAACCACAGGACGACACCCAGGTGCCCGGCACTGTGCTCAAAGCAGAATCCGACTATCAGAAATTGCTGGAACCCTGGCAGGCAGATCCGGATTGGGTGCCAGGCTTTTTAGCCAATGCCCGCGTTGACCAGAATCACTGGTTAAGCGCGGCAGTGCCGCCACAGGTCAAAACCATTTATGTCGGTAATCAAATCTACATGCCGCTGTCGATTGACCAGGGCCGCAATGTCGTGACCTTCGACAGTGCCGACCAAGTGCTGGCCGGTGGTTTTGTCTGGGACGAAAACCGCCAGCAAATCGACCACAAAGCAGTGGTGATGGTGCAGGAACTGGGCAGGGGCCAAATCATTGCCTTTACCCAGGAACCGAATTTCCGCGCTGCGGTCGACGGCATGCATCTGCTGTATATCAATGCGGTGTTCCGTGGTGCCGCCAACGCATCGCCGCTGCGCTGAGTTGTTGCCGCCGCGATACCCCGCAACGGGTGTCGCGGCTGGTGCCCCGCAAACCACCGTTCATGTCCTTCCCACTGTTGTGTCTGCTGGTCCTTTGTTATCACAGAGTTGCTGAAAAAACAGCCTGTGCCGGTTCTCCCCGGCGCCTGATAATAACAACTCCAGGAACAACCCATGCAACAGTCACTGTCCTCTGTCCCCAGATTTACACTTTGTGCGCTACTGGTCGCGCTGGCGCCGCAGCTGCAGGCACAATCGCAAAACCCATCTCAAGCCACAGCCGTGACCAAGTCCGGTGTGGAGCGGATTGCCGTGACCGGTAGCCGTATTCGCCGTACTGATTTGGAAACCCATACACCAGTGGTCAGTATCAGCAGCGAAGATATCGTCAAATCCGGTGCCGTCAACGTCAACCAGCTGCTGAACCAGTTGCCGGCGATGATCCCGGCTAATGGCCCGCAAACCTCGAATACTGGCGGTTATGCCGGCACCAGTACCCAGGATCTACGCGGTTTGGGTGCCACACGCACGCTGGTGCTGGTCAATGGCAAGCGCCATGTGCCGGCAATTCCGGGCACCAGCATTGTCGATGTGTCGTCGATCCCCACGGCTTTAATTGAACGGGTTGATGTGCTGACCGGCGGTGCTTCTGCCATTTATGGCGCGGATGCAGTGTCTGGCGTCGTCAATATCATCCTGAAAAAACAATATCAGGGCACCAGCCTGACTAGTTCCTATTCTGGCGCCGCTGCCGGTGATGGCCAGCGCGCTTACCTGAGCCTGACGCATGGCCAGGACATTGAAGACGGTAATCTGGTGTATCACCTGAGCTATCACAGCAGCAAAGCTATCGAAGGCCGCGACCGGGCTTATGTTGCCAATGATTTGTCATATCTGACTAATCCGGACAAAACCGCCAGCCCGAAGTATCTGCTGGGCCGTTTTGTCTCGATGTATAACAGTAATCAGCGCAGTTACCTGCAGGGTGACCGTATTTTCCGTCAGGACGCGCAAGGTAATTCGGTGGCGATGTTACCCGATGGCGTGCGGGTGGCTGACGACAGCAGTTATTCGCTGGCCGGTATCGGCCTTCGCGATGATTATGGCCAGTTTTATTCACGGTACGAATGGGCGCGACTGGCGGTGCCTGAGGATAAACTCAGTGCAAACCTGCTGTATCAGCAAGAAGTGCGGCCAGATCTGACTTTGTCGGCCGATGTGAAATTCGTACATACCGATTCCGAAAGCCGGGTAGCACCTTTAGTTGAATATGGCGTCACCCGCTTGCCGGCGGACTATGCGTTTTACAATGCGGCGCAAAAGGCTGAAGTGGCACGCACCGGGCAAGGGCTGTTTTTCGCCGGTCATTTCCCGGAAATGGGCCGTCAGGGCAGTGATTATGCTTATGATTTGTATCAGGCAGTGCTGAGCCTGGAAGGCACGCTGGCCGGTGATTATCGCTGGCAAGTGTCGG
>CAMLNG010000079.1 GCA_946481195.1 uncultured Chromatiaceae bacterium | reverse complement strand
AGGCCACGGCCAACAACCGCGCGTTCATCCAATCACCCAGACACGAACCGATGCCAGACATGATTTGGCTCTGCTTGAAATTGATGAGAAGTTACCGTCAGTCAAATTGGCTGACCCTGCATACGTTGCTGAAGGGACAGAGCTGGCATTTACCGGCTATCCGATCACCGGCGTGCTTGGACTTTATCCGGCAACACACCGTGCGCTGCTGAGCGCCGTGACGCCAATAGTGATACCGGCGGACCATAGTCAGGCACTGAGCGCAGCCAGTGTCCGTCAGATGCGCGATCCATTTTTGATTTACCAGTTAGATGCGACAGCCTATCCAGGCAACAGTGGTAGCATGTTGTATCGTCAGGATAATGGTGAAATTGTTGGCATCATCAACATGGTTTTGATAAAAAAAACCAAGGAAGCTGTGTTAAGCGATCCCAGTGGCATTTCATATGCAATTCCGGTGAAATATCTGCATCAGTTGTTACAGCAACTACAACTCTAAGGCCTTGTAATGGTTATTGAATTATCTCCGGGTCAAACAGGATTTCTGCTCGCCGCGCTCGGATATCTGTTGTTCTTTGCCTTGCAGCTGACAGTACGCAATAAGACTTCGCAAAAATCGTTATTGTCGGTTTATACACTTTTCTCGGTATTTTGGGTCATTTTCAATGGCACTACACAACAATTAACGTTCGTGTCGGATACATCTTTTGCCATTGAGACGATTCAGAAATCGTTTCTGCTGATGTTTTTACTATCAGCGCTGAGCAAAACAGATATTCCTCTACGACAATGGTTTGCGGTTAAAAAAGTCCGTCTGACGCTCGGAATTCTGGTCAGCTGGTTATTCTTTGGCAGCTTTGTGATTGACACGGCCGGTTTACGTCTGATGGGAACCTTATTACTGGTGATCACGATGCTGGCAATGGTCGAAACATTATATCGGCAGTCCGGCGCGCAAAAATGGCAATTTAAACCGCTGATCATAGCTATCGGGATTTGCCTGCTGCTCGATTTTTACCTGCTGGCCGAAGCAGCCCTGCTGAGTAAAATTAACCAGCAAACCTGGCAGGCGCGTGGTTTTATTCATTTATTTATGTTGCCGTTTTTGGTCGTTGCGGTAAAACGGGTGAAGTCCTGGGGCATTAATGTTTATGTCTCCAGAGACATCGTTCTGCAAAGTTCACTGGTGTTGGCTGCCGGTATCTATCTTTGTCTGCTGGCGGTAGTCGGTTATTACCTCAGTTATATCGGTGGCAACTGGACCAGTCTGTTACAGGTGGTGTTTGTTGTCATTGGTACCGCTGTACTGGGTACCTTGTTTTTTTCCGATGGATTGCGCCGTAAAGGCCGGGTTTTCATCGAAAAACACTTTTTTGCCAATACCTTTGATTATCGTGAAAAATGGGTTGAGCTGACCCGCGAACTGAAACAAATAGAATTTGCCCGCGAAAACACCGCGCAGGTCTGTCTCAATGCCTGGTGCCGCGCTATCGGCTACAGTCATGGCGCTTTGGTCAAATGGCAACATGATCAGTTTCAACTATTAGCTACCAAGGGGCAGCTAGAGATCACCGAAACCGAGCGCAAAGCGCTCGCTCTGGTCGTCTCGGAACAAAAAAACAAGCAGTGGTTGCTCGACTTTAGCGACAGAAAAGACCCCGTCGTCACCGAAATGAGCAGATTACTGGACAATCAATTACCATCATTCAGCATCTTGATCCCCATTCTGAAAAATAATCAATTGTGGGGCTTTTGCCTGCTGCATGGTCTGGTCAACGAGAAATTACGACTGAACTGGGAATTGCGTGATTATCTCAACGCCGTGACGGAACAAATCGCCAGCTATTTGTTTATGGACGAAGCCAGTAAAGCCCTGTCCGAAAACGCGCAGTTTGTTGCCTTTAGCCGTATGTCAGCCTTTGTAGTACACGATTTGAAAAATGTGAAAGCGCAAATCGACATGCTGCTGAAGAATGCACAGAAACACCGGCACAACCCGGAATTCGTCGACGATGCTTTTGCTACTATCGAAGCGATGCAAAGCCGGTTACAAAATATGCTGGCGCAGCTCACTAACAAACAGAGCGGCCAGGAGCATGTCAAAAAGACCGCATTAGCACCGCTGCTCCAAGCCCTCATCAACGAGCGTTGTAGCGGCAGTCTGCCTACACCGGTACTCCGAATGGAATCAGATTGCCTGCTAACAATTGATGCGGAACGATTCACCAACATCCTGTACCATTTAATTGATAACGCCCAACAGGCCACAGCAGACGACGGTAGGGTTGATGTAACAGTCCGTTGTCAGCAAGAACAACTCTGTATCCAGATATCAGACACAGGTTGCGGCATGACAGAGGAGTTTATTCAGAACCGCCTGTTTAAACCATTTGATACCACAAAAGGCAATGCAGGCATGGGAATTGGCGCGTATGATGCGCTGACCTTTGTGCAACAGCAGCAAGGTCAATTACAGGTCGACAGCACGGTGAACCAAGGGACTACCTTTACGATTTTGCTTCCTTTACACTAAACCAACTTACTGATACACGGAATGTTGTATGAAAACATTACTCGCAATTGATGACGATCTTGGCATACAGAAGCAGCTCAAATGGAGTCTGACTGATTATGAAGTAGTTTTTGCTGAGGATCGTTCGTCGGCTCTGCAGCAGTTACGGCGCTACGAGCCTGCTGTAGTGACGTTAGATCTTGGTCTGCCACCAGATCCAACCAATGCTTCTGAAGGTCTGGCATGTCTGACTGAGATCCTGCAGCATAATCCCAATACCAAAGTGATTGTGATCACGGGCAGCACAGATACCGAACATGCGTTGCAAGCTATTTCCCTCGGCGCCTACGACTACTACCAAAAACCTATTGATGTTGATGTTTTAAATGTCATTGTCGCGCGCGCATTTAAACTCAGTGAGATCGAAACCGAAAACCGAGTCCTCAAAGCGACCGCTTATAAACAACAGGATATTATCGGTAACAGCGAGTCGATTTTAAAAGCCTGCCGGATGGTGGAGAAAATTGCACCAACCGAAATCACAACCTTGTTACTCGGTGAGTCGGGTACCGGCAAAGAAGTATTTGCCCGTGCAATTCACAAGCAAAGCCCACGTGCGGATAAACCCTTTGTGGCGATTAACTGTGCATCGATCCCAGATAATCTGCTCGAAAGTGAGTTGTTTGGTTATGAAAAAGGCGCTTTCACCGGTGCGCATAAAACTACTTTAGGTAAAATCGAGACCGCAAATGGCGGCACCCTGATGCTTGATGAGATCGGTGACATGCCGCTCGCACTGCAGGCCAAAATGTTGCGTTTTCTGCAGGAACGGGTCATTGAACGAGTCGGCGGCAGGGCCGAGATTGAAGTTGATGTCCGCGTCGTCTGCGCGACGCATCGCAATCTGGCTGAGATGGTTGCAGAACAAAGCTTTCGTGAAGATTTGTTTTATCGCGTCAGCGAGATCACACTGAATATTCCACCGCTGCGAAATCGCGGCCATGATATTGTCATTATCGCCAAAGCCCTGCTCCATCGCTTTAATGCGGAATTCAATACCAATATTCAAGGCTTTACCGAAGACGCTATCAACGCCATGTTGGGGCATCGCTGGCCTGGAAACATCCGTGAACTGCAAAACAAATTGAAATCTGCCGTGATCCTGGCTGACACTAAGTTCATCACTGCGGAGGACCTTGGCCTTATCACTTCTAACCAGCCCAATACTATACCAACCTTACGTAAGGTCCGGGAACAGGCTGAAACTCAGGCGATACGTCATGCATTTAATGTCGCCAACGGCAATTTGTCTAAAACGGCCGATTTACTCGGTGTAACACGCCCAACCTTGTATTCGTTAATCGACAAATACAAAATGCTCGACTTACGGCCTCAGGATAACGAGCTTCCCGGTGCCGCAGTCGCAGAAGAGCAGTAATTGCTTATTGTCAGCATGGAAAGGGCCCATTCGGGCCCTTTTTATTACCTGAAATCTGTGGGCAGGATCTGTGGGAAGTAGCATGAACACTTTGTCTTGTTCAGTCAGGATTGTAAAATTACCCTCCCCTACTAGTCTCCGCACGTTCTCCGGCACATAAAAAAACCCGCCAGTTGGCGGGTTTTTTAAGGTCTGAGCTTAGAGCTTAATGCCTTTTTTCTCAGCGCGTTCTTTCACGTAAGGGCCCCATGAGTTAGCCATCTTTTCCTGTCCATTCTGGCGAGCCAGTTGAACATGTTGATAGGCTTCCCGCATTTTACCCTGATAGAAATAAGCACCGATCAAAGAAACATGCACTTTACCTTTATCTTTGGTACCGACTTCTAAAGCTTTTTGTAAGTAAGCAGCAGCTTCAGCGTTTTTGTTCGCCATAGCTAATGCATCACCCTGACGACGATATGCATCACCGTCATTTTCTTTAGCGCCTAACATACCGTAGAACTTCGCAGCTTTTTCGAATTCACGGGCTGACGAATATGAACTTGCGATACTCATCAGGATTGACCGGTCATTCTTCAGCAAACCAGCAGTTAAGTGTTTTTCCAGCAATGCAGCGGCTTTGTACGGCACGTTGTTATTGTTGTACAGGTTAGCGAGCAGTTTGATCTCGTTTTCTGTCTTCAATAAACCTTGTTTATAAGCCATATCGATAATGGCCAATGCCTTATCGTATTGCTCATCAACAGAGTAAAACTGGCCTAACATCACCCAAGACTGCTTCTCATTCGGGAACAATGGCAGCATTGTTTCCAGAACTTCGATTGCTTTCTTAGTCTGCTTCAGCTCGTAGTATGAAGCGAACTTCATTTGGTACGGCTCTTTCTTCGGCGTTTTAGAGTGTTCAATGGCACGGTCCGCCGGCGCAATCACTTTGGCATACTGCTTCATTTCGTAGTATGCGTTAGCAATACGCAGATCGACGTTTGCGTCCATTTCGCCTGTAAAATCAGACCACTTGTTGTAATAAGTGATCGCCTGCTCGTACTTTTTCGCCATCAGGCTTAAATCGCCGATGTTACGAAGTAAAGTCGCCTGGTCAGTAAAACCAAGTACATCAGGTTGAACCGCTTTAATCATGTAGCTTAATGATTTAGCTGGGTCTTTTTCGATATACAGCTGACCGATAAATTTATCTAAATAAGCCTTATCAAAGGTGTTTGACGCTTCGATTGGCTCTAATAAAGCCAGTGCCTCACCGACTTTATTTTGGCCATACAGCTCATAAGCTTTACCGATTGCTTTACCAACTTTTTCGCCGACAGCCTGAGATTTCTTCGCTTTACGCTCAGCAATCTTAGCTGCGTCCGGAGCTGCGAACGCTGAGCTCACTGGCAGAGCGGCTACGCCGACTGCAGCAAACACCATCAATGCAGATGTAAGTTTGTTAAATTTCATACTTAACCTCCGGCATTATCAAGGTTGAAGTCTAACTGCACCATGATCCCAGTCTGCTTTAACGCCTGACCGTTTTCAATTTTTGGTGAGTACTTCCAACGTTTTAATGCACGAATTGCTTCACGGTCAAATACCCGCTTCGGCTCAGCATCAACTACTTCAATTTCATCTACAGAACCATCCGGCATGATAGAGAAACGCATTTTTACCCAACCGTTGATACCGTCGCGAGCAGCCTGTACAGGATACTTCGGTTCGATCCGAACGATAGGTGTGGCGTCACCATCACGCATCATGGCACTTGCCGGGTCACCGATACCGCCGCTGACTCCACCTACATCAACAGTTGGTGCGTTGAAACCGATAGTACCAGCGTCGGTACTAGAGGCTTCCTGCACAACCTGCTGCTTTGGCGGCTCTGGCGGTGGTGGCGGTGGCGGTGGCGGTACCCGAGTCCGGGTCTGAGCTTTAGACTCAGGCGGCGTCGAGTTTATCTCAATAACGATAGATTCCTTCTTCGCACTGCTGAACGTATCATCTGCATCAACCAGGTACGCCATCAGTACATACAGGAAAAACGTTATTACCGCACCGACTAAGAGTGAAAGTAATAACCGGGCCATATTACTTGTTCTCCGCCGCGATTGAGATCTTCTCAATACCTGCCAGCTTAATTTGGTCCATTACAGAAACGACCACACCGTGTTTCGCTTCTTTGTCGGCCTGAACAATGACTGTATCCGTTGGTGACTCAGCTAACAATTTTTCAATTGTCGCGCCAACACGCTCAACGTCAACTGCACGTTTGTCCAACCAGATCTCACCGTTCGCACGGATAGCAACGAAAATAGTTGCAGAAGGTTTAGACTGTGCTTTGGCCGCTTTTGGACGGTTTACATCAATACCAGCCTCTTTGACGAAAGAAGTGGTTACGATGAAGAAGATCAGCATGATGAATACAACGTCCAGCATTGGCGTCAAGTCAATTGCAGCTTCTTCGGCTTCACGTTTATTTCTACGTGCCATAAATTACTCTCTATCAATGATGCGGTAAGCTGTCAGCTAATTCGTGGATCGCTGACTTGATCTTACCTTCCAATTTGGACGCCACGAAAACGCCAGATAAACATGCAACCATACCGGCCATTGTCGGGATTGTTGCCATTGAAATACCTGCCGCCATCAGTCTTGGGTTACCGGTTCCTTGCAGTGCCATGATTTCAAACACTGCGATCATGCCGGTTACTGTGCCTAACAAACCAACCATCGGACAAACGGCAATCAAAGTATTGATGACGTTCATGCGCTGAGTCAGCTTGGCTGAGGCTTCAGATACCCACGCATCACGGATTTTATGTGCATACCAAGAGGTTGTGTCAGTCCGGGCATTCCACTCAGACACGATTTTGTCGCGTAAGACTGGATAATCCCGGGTCACAAACCAAAAGCGCTCTATGATCAACACCCACATCGCAAAGAGCACGAAGGCGACAATATATAAAACGCTGCCGCCGGTAGCGATAAAATCCCTGACAGATTCCCAAAGCTCTATCAGGCTATGCATTATGCTTTCTCCTTCTCCGCGTGAGCAGCAATCAGACCAGTGCTTTGCTCATCGAGGATATGCAGGATTGAGTTTGATTTAGACTGTAACAGCGCGTGAACGAACAGCATTGGCAGAGCACATAACAGACCTTGAACTGTGGTAACCAGCGCCATCGCGATTTGGTCAGCCATGATTTTCGGGTCGCCAGTACCGTGCAGAGTAATCATCTGGAACGCACCGATCATACCAACTACTGTACCTAACAGACCCAGCAGTGGACCTACAGCAGCGATCAGTTTCAGCATACCGATACCAGATTCAATTGCCGGAGTTTCGCGCATGATGGCTTCGTCCAGTTTCAGTTCCAGGTTTTCCACGTCAGCTTTTTTGTTGTCATGGTAAACTTTCAGGATACGGCCCAGAGCGTTTTTCTCAGAAGGAGCACCCAGATTTTTCAGCTGAGCATTGATACCTGATTGAGCAGCGGTCAGAGCGAAGAAGCGAATCACACCGATGATCAGACCCAGGAACAGTAATGCAGTGATTACGTAACCAACTGTACCACCTTGGTGGAACTGGTCTTCCAGAGAAGCTTCCTGAGTTTTCAGACGCAGCAGGTTACCACCTGTTGGGTCGATATACACAGGCTTCACTTCACCGGCAGCAGCGCCTTTGAAAGCAGATGCGTCAGACAGGATGTGTGACTCAGGCTGTTTGCCCAGAGGTTGCATTTCTTTGGTATCAGCGTTGTATACCAGGTAACCATTGTCAGAGATCAGTACAAAAGAACCAACGCGAACAACGTTTGCCTGAGCAGAAGTACCATCCAGGTTTACAACGTTACCGTCGAACTTAGAAACTTTTGCCGACTCAGTCATTTCAGTTTGCAGAGCGATCCACAGTTCTTCCAGTTCAGTGATAGTTGGCAGTTCTTTAGCCACTGACAGTTTTTTCAGTAACTCTTCACGGCCTTTATACTGTGCACTGATGTTAGAAGTAGCGATAGAGCCGATAGTTTCAGTGGCGTTACCACGAACGATACCGAACATTTCGCCCAGTGTACCTTGCGCAGTTTGCAGCTCTTGTTCTTTCGCAGCCAGTTTGCCTTCGTTGTCAGCGAACTGTTGTGTCAGAGACTTGCCACGTGCTTCTTCAGCAGCGAAAGCAGCTTTTGCTTTGCTCAGTAAAGCTTGTTTGTCAGCACGGTCAGACAGGAATTCCTGCTCGCGGGCAGCATCCAGTTTGGCGTCAGCAGAACGGTTTTTCTTAACTTGTTCTAACAGCTGGTCCAGTTTAGCCGTGTCAGCAGCAGCGTTTAAGCAAACGCCGGCAGACATCGTCACAGCAGCTGCAATCATTAAACCTTTGAACACTTTCTTCATTTATTCTTACTCCGCTGCTAACACTGGAAGTTTTAATAATTCTGGGGCAGCTTGTTTACCCGCAACACGAATCGCTAACTTGGTTGATTCCAGGTACTCAGGACCCAGTTCATCCCATTTTGCTGTGGTTTTGTTCCACATCCACGCGCGTTTGTCATCCAGTGTCTGAGCTAACAGAGCAACACGGCCAACATATACGTAGTTTACAGAGATATCTGTACCATCTACGTTCAGTTTGTCAGTGTAAGTAACCATGGCAGTACCCAGATCTTTTTCGATTTGGTACGCTTCGATCACCAGGCGGTACATTTCAGACGTGTTGACGTTTGAATTACCCAATACATCGCGCAGGCGCTGTACGCGCTCTAAACGCTTGGTGATGTCGATTGGCATGTCAGCTTTGATGAAAGCTTCCAGCGTGTCGACCATTTTATACATCAGAGGAACGATGCCTTGCTTAGTACCTTCGATGGTACCGATTTGCTTGTCTAAAGAAGCAAGCTGAGCATTTTGGTCAGCAACCAGAGTGTTTACGTGGTCGTTGTAAACTTTCAGGTTTTCAGTCTGTTCAACCAGTGCGCGGTATTCCGCCAGCAGTTCCTGAGACTGATCATAGATGTTGTTGATTTTTTCCTGAGAAGCTGCAGATGCTTTAGCAGCCTGGACACCGGTATTGGTGACTTCTGCGAGAGTCGTTGCTTGAGCAACGCCACCGAACATGAAAGCACCAACGATTGCCGATGCGATCAGGTTTTTACGAATGTTATTGTTAGACATAGTTCCCAACCAATAATTGCTGATTAACGTAACCTGTATTTTGAAGGCCAAACTTGTAAAAAAGAATGACCTGGTTAGAGGGTAAACCGCCCGCATCATTGCAGCAAAACCAGTGGTTGTCAATATAACAAAGACAGCCAGCCAGACCTGTTTTACTGCAATATTCGCTTACAGAATTACCCGGAATGCGTCTATTAAATTTCTGTCTTGAAAATTTAATAGAACATTCATTTTTCTGCTTATTTTATATTCGGTGTCAATTTACCCGAATCATACAACTTCACCATTTTTTCCAGCGAAATGGCTTTGATTTTCGACCCCTGCCCGGCACAACCAAATGCCTGGTAGCGGTCTTTACAGATCTCCATCATGGCTTTGACAGATTCCTGTAAATACTTGCGTGGATCAAACTCTGCCGGGTGCTGCGCCATAAAGCGGCGAATTGCACCGGTGGAGGCTAAACGCAAATCAGTATCGATGTTGATTTTGCGGACGCCAAATTTGATCCCTTGCTGAATTTGTTCAACCGGCACGCCGTAAGTTTCCGGAATTGCACCACCGTACTCATTGATCACCGCCAGCCAGTCTTGCGGTACTGAGCTCGAACCATGCATCACTAAATGGGTATCCGGGATACGGGCGTGAATAGCTTTAATCCGGTCAATTGCCAGAATGTCGTCTGTTGGTGGCCGGCTGAATTTATAAGCGCCGTGTGAAGTGCCGCAGGCAATTGCCAGCGCATCAACCCCGGTCGCTTTAACGAACTGCGCCGCTTCTTCCGGATCGGTCAGCATCTGGTCATGACTGAGTACACAATCAGCACCAATACCATCTTCTTCACCGGCAGCACCGGTTTCCAGCGAACCGAGACAACCTAACTCACCTTCGACTGAAACACCGCAAGCATGCGCCATTTCAACAACACGGCGGGTTACGTCGACGTTATAGTCGTAATCGGCCGGCGTTTTCCCATCGGCACGTAATGAACCATCCATCATCACCGACGAAAAACCAAGTTGAATAGACTGCTGACAGACTGCCGGAGACGTGCCGTGATCCTGATGCATCACCACCGGGATATGCGGAAACTCTTCAACAGCCGCCAGGATCAGATGGCGTAAAAACGGGGCGCCGGCATATTTGCGGGCGCCGGCCGACGCCTGCACTATGACCGGACTGTCAGTGGCATCAGCTGCCAGCATGATCGCACGCATCTGTTCGAGATTGTTAACGTTGAATGCAGGGACGCCGTAACCAAATTCTGCAGCGTGATCCAACATCTGACGTAACGAGATAAGAGCCATGAAATCCTCACTTTTTGTAGGGTAAGTGCTGTCACCGAACCCGGCGCTTTTGCGCCGGCTTTGCCGGTCAGTATCTGCCGGCTTATTAAGATGTTTCGGCGAACAGTCTGTTTTATAACATCATTTTTACGCGGTTTTGCCGCGTTGTTCAAGAATTTCAACTGCTGGTAAGGTTTTCCCCTCTAAGAACTCAAGGAAAGCACCACCACCGGTAGAAATATATGAAATCTGGTCAGCAACACCATATTTATCTATGGCCGCCAGCGTGTCGCCACCGCCGGCGATGCTGAATGCGTCGCTTTGCGCTATCGCTTCAGCGATGGCTTTAGTGCCTGCTTCAAACTGGGCAAATTCAAACACACCCACGGGGCCGTTCCAGACAATAGTCCCGGCTGATTTCAAAATCTCAACCAGCGCCGCAGTGCTGTCTGGGCCGATATCAAAAATCATATCATCGGCCGCAATGTCAGCAATGGCTTTCAGACTGGCTGGAGTATCCTCAGCAAAGGCTTTGCCGGTCACCACATCAGTTGGCACCGGAATATTGCCGCCA
>CAMLNG010000078.1 GCA_946481195.1 uncultured Chromatiaceae bacterium | reverse complement strand
CACCCCAGTCACGGGCAATTGAATCGGTGAACGCCTGGCCATAGCCAGTTGAGCCGTGGAAATCGATCATCACCACGCCATAGCCCTGCGCGGCCCATAATTGCGCATTCCAGCGGGTATTAAACATATTGCCGAAGCTACCTTGCGGGCCGCCGTGCACGATGAATGCGATCGGATATTTTTTACCGGCTTCAAAGTTCCACGGCTTCATCCAGTAGCCATAGACGGTTTCATCATTGGCGCCAGGAAAACTGAATTGTTCAAATTCAGCCAGTTGAATGTCTTTTAAAGTCAGTGCGTTTACCTGCGTCAGCGGATACGCTTCGCCGCCGGTATTTTTCAGCTGATAGATATCCGCCGGAGCATTGAGCTGGTGATTGGTGAAAAATACATTACCGCCCCGTACAGCAACGTCGCCGGCGCTGCCGTTGCTATAGACTTTCGTGACTTCACCAAAGGCATGGTCGATGGCGAAAATACCTTTTTGCCCGAGGTCCTGTGCCGTCACATAAACAGTGCGGTTATCCGGCGCAAAAATAAAATCCTCAATCGAGCGGTCCCACTGTGGCGCCAGTTCTTTGCGCTCGCCAGTGACTAAATCCAGTAAAATCAGACCAAAACGATCGGCTTCATAGACTGGTTTTTTCATCGCCAGATATGCCATGTAACGACCATCGCCGGAAAACTGCGGCTTAGCATCCCAGGCTGGATTGTCTTTAGTCAGATTGATTTTCTGGCCACCATTCAGTGACACCTGGAAAATATCAAAATTGCTGTGCCAGCTTTGATCTGCAGCCGGGATTTTGGCGCTGAACACCAGATTTTTACCATCCGGAGTGAACGCAGCTTCGCCGGTGCCAGCGACGTCAGTGTCCCATTCCGGCATTAAATCTTTGGCATCTTTGACTGCAGTTTCACCAAGATCTGCGACAAAGAAGTGATTTTTCAGGCCATCTTCCCAGGTATCCCAGTGCCGGACCATTAAAGCATCGTAGGCTGTCGCACTGTCTTTTTTCTCAGCTGTGGTTTTGTTGTGTGCCACAGTACAGGCCAGATCTTTACAGCCAGGTTTAACATCAAGCGTCACTACCAGCTTTTTATCATCGGCAGATACCATGTAACCCTGCACATCCAGCGGCAAATCTGTGACCTGCCGCGCTTCGCCACCTGTCAGCGGCAAACGCCACAGCTGGCTGGAGCCTGAGCGATCAGCCAGGAAATACAAAGCAGTACCGTCGGCACTAAAACGTACATCGTGTTCACGACCTGCGCTTTCAGTCAGGCGGCGGACTTTATTGCCATCCTGCACATCCAGCAGGTACAAATCGGCTGTGGTGTCCGCCGGTGCCAGACCGCCATTTTTCTGACCATAGACGACAAAACGGCCGTCCGGCGACACTTGTACGTCATAAATTTTGTTCAGTTTATTTAAGTGTTCAATGGTTAAATTGGTTTTTGCCTGCGCGCCTGCTGCTGCCAGCAAGGCACTGACCAGAATTCCCCAAGCTTTCATCTGGATACTCCGTTGTCGCAAATTTTGGTTGTTTATATTGTTCTTATAGTAAAAACGCGTCTGAGGTTTCCCTGCAGACGCGCTTCATGTTTGGCTTATCAGGCTTTTGCTGCTTCAGCGATTTTGACTTTCCAAATCGCCGGGCCCTGGTCGTGCACGTTATTGCCCTGACTGTCGACCGCCACCGTCACCGGCATATCTTCCACATCAAATTCGTAAATCGCTTCCATGCCTAAATCGGCAAAGGCGACCACGCGCGATTTTTTGATGGCTTTGGAGACCAGATAGGCCGCACCACCAACTGCCATCAGATACACAGCTTTGTGTTCTTTAATGCTGGCGACAGTTTTATCACCGCGCTCAGATTTACCAATCATGCCTAACAGGCCAGTCTGGCCCAGCATCATGTCGGTAAATTTATCCATCCGCGTTGCTGTGGTTGGGCCTGCCGGGCCGACCACTTCGTCACCGACCGCATCGACCGGACCGACGTAATAAATAAAGCGGTTTTTAAAATCTACCCCGTCTGGCAGCGCTTCGCCTTTGGCCAGCATGTCGGCAATGCGTTTATGCGCCGCATCACGGCCGGTTAACATTTTGCCGGACAGCAGCACAGTTTCACCGGCTTTCCATTCCAGCACGTCAGCAGGTGTCACAGTGTCGAGGTTGACACGGCGCACGTTCTGGCCAAGCTCCCAGGTCACTTGTGGCCAGTCTTCCAGTTTTGGCACGGGTAAATGCGCCGGGCCTGAGCCATCTAAATGAAAATGCACATGACGGGTGGCGGCGCAGTTCGGGATCATTACCACCGGCTTGGACGCGGCATGCGTTGGCGCCGATTTGATTTTAACGTCTACCACTGTGGTTAAACCGCCAAGGCCCTGAGCGCCAATGCCGAGTTTGTTTACTTTTTCGTAGAGCTCTACCCGCAGTTTTTCTTCGCCGGTCTCTGCGCCTTTTTCCAGCAGATCCTGAATGTCTACCGGCTCCATCAGTGCCTCTTTGGCCAGAACTGCGGCTTTTTCGGCGGTACCGCCAATACCAATGCCGAGCATGCCTGGCGGACACCAGCCGGCGCCCATTTTCGGTAAAGTTTCCAGCACCCACTCAACCACTGAATCAGATGGATTCAGCATCACCATTTTGGTTTTGTTTTCGCTACCGCCGCCTTTGGCAGCGATCGCCACTTCAACATGATGGCCTGCCACCATATTGATGTGCACCACAGCCGGTGTATTGTCTTTGGTATTTTTGCGAGAACCAGCCGGGTCCATCACAATCGAGGCACGCAGCGGGTTCAGCGGGTTCATGTAAGCGCGACGCGTGCCCTCATCCACCATTTCCTGCACTGTCATGTCGGTTTTGTCCCACTTCACGTCCATACCGATATTAACGAAACAGGTGACGATGCCGGTGTCCTGACAGATAGGCCGGTGGCCTTGTGCCGACATCCGCGAGTTAATCAGAATTTGCGCGATAGCGTCTTTGGCGGCCGGATTTTGTTCCTTGTGATAGGCCTTTTCTAAGGCCTGAATAAAATCCAGCGGGTGGTAATAAGAGATGTATTGCAACGCATCTTCGATGCTGTCGATAAAGTCTTGCTGGCGAATAACCGTCATAGGGTGCCCTTCTGCGTGGTTACAGGCAGTCAGTGTGCTGGCTGCCAGGGTATTTATACAGCGCCCGACCCTTGCCTGGTCCGGCACTGCTTCTCATTTTAAGCAGGGCTGCTATCATAACGCGCATCCTGTCGAGGCGGCTAGTCAGTTCATGCTGAATTCATCGGTTCTGTGCCCAAAGCCGCCGCTTATTGTTTGAGTTGTTTGTCATGTCTGTACAAAGTCTTATCGCATCCAAGGTTAGCGATTTAACCGGTTATTTTCAGGCAGTTGCCGCCGAGCCTTTTGCTATGTTGCTCGATTCCGCCGCGCCTGAACATCCTAACAGTCGTTATGACATTCTGGTGTGCCGGCCGCTGGCGACGCTGACCGCCTGTGGTCGGCAATGCATAGTGCGGCGCTTCATATCTGACGGGGACTGGACTGAACAGCTTCACGACGCAGATCCTTTTGTATTACTCAAAGAATTACAGCAACAGTTGCTGCCGGCGCTGCCGACTGATGCCAGCCTGCTGCCTTTTACCGGTGGCGCCGTCGGTTACTTTGGTTATGACCTGGGCCGGGTGATTGAAACCCTGCCGCAGCAAGCCAGCGCCGATATCAAGCTGCCCGATCTGGCTGTCGGTCTCTATTCTCAGGCACTGGTGCTGGATAAGCAGCTGCAGCAGCTGTGGTTTGTCGACTGTCACGGCCATGCCGAAACAGCGGCGGCCGCCTATCTGGCGCAGTGTAATACTGCAGCTGCATCTGGCAGTAGCGGTGCAAGCGCAGCATTCAGCTTGACCAGTAACTGGCAGGCCAATATGAGCCGCAGTGAATATCTGCAAAAATTCGATACCATCCAGGCCTACCTGCAAAGCGGCGATTGTTATCAAATCAATCTGGCCCAGCGCTTCAGTGCGGGGTTTAGCGGAGATGCTTTTGCAGCTTATCTGCAGCTGCGGCGCACTAATCAGGCGCCGTTTTCCGCTTTTATCCGGCTGCCCGATGCTGCCGTGCTGTCAATTTCACCGGAACGTTTTATCGAAGTAAAAAAGACTCTGGTCGAGACCAAACCCATTAAAGGCACCCGGCCACGTTTTGCTGACCCTATACAGGATGCGCAAAGTGCGGAGCTTCTGCAGCAATCACCGAAAGACCGTGCCGAAAACGTGATGATTGTCGATTTGCTGCGTAACGACCTGGGTAAAGTCTGCCGGCCCGGCACCGTGCGGGTACCGGCGCTGTTTGCTATTGAATCTTTCCCGGCCGTGCATCATCTGGTCAGTACTGTGACCGGTGAACTTGATACGCAATATCAGCCGATTGACGCGCTGCGCGCAGCCTTTCCCGGCGGCTCTATTACCGGCGCGCCGAAAGTCCGGGCGATGCAAATCATCGAAGAGCTGGAGCCACACCGGCGCAGTGTGTATTGCGGTGCTATCGGTTACATCAGTCAGCATGGCCATATGGACACCAATATTGCCATCCGCACGCTGGTCGTCGCCAACCAGCAGATTTATTGCTGGGCCGGCGGCGGCATCGTCGCCGATTCACAAGGCGAAGCCGAGTACCAGGAGACCTATGACAAAGTCGGTAAAATTCTGCCGGTGCTGCAACAAGGCGAACAATGAGCACATCTTCGACCGACCATTGGCTAAGCCGTTATCTGCTGCAAGTGCCCCCCCAAGGAAAAACCACAGGGGCCGCTAACGCTGCGGTTTTAATACCGCTGTTTCGCCACAATGGCGAATGGACGTTGTTAATGACGCGCCGGGCTTTGCACTTACGCCATCATCCCGGTCAGCTCAGTTTTCCCGGCGGCCGGATAGAAACCGGCGAAAGCAGTGCCGCGGCGGCGCTGCGCGAAACATTTGAAGAGACCGGCATTAGCGCAGCGCAGGTCCGGCTACTGGGCCAGCTGCCTGCGATTAATACCTCAACCGGGTTTATCGTGCAGCCCTGGCTTGGACTGTTACCGCACCTGCCAGCCCTGCAGCTGCAGCCAGATGAAGTGGATTCGGTATTGTTGTTGCCGCTTGCTGAAGCGCTGTCGGCAAGGCGCCGCCAAACCGAAATCTGGCCGCTCCGGGGCCGGCAACAGCGCCTGCATTTTATTCCCTGGCAACAGCATCTAATCTGGGGCGCCAGTGCAGAAATTTTGTATCTGCTGGCGCAACAGGTCGCAGCGCCTGTGCGTTAGTCGTCAATAGGTTAAATCTCAGCAGACAATTCCTTTGCCCCCGGTTAATCAAAGCAACTTTTACTCTCATTTTGTAAGCAGCACTGACCAGTGACAGCATCAGTTACACAATGCCGGCACATCCGGTACAATCTGGCTCATTCTAATAAGGCAAAAAAGACCACCCTATGATTATCAGCGCTTTTGACATGTTCAGTATCGGCATAGGCCCATCCAGCTCTCACACTGTAGGCCCGATGCGTGCCGCCAAATTATTTACCGAAAATCTTGCCGCCAGCGGCCGGCTGCACGACGTTGCCAGTATTAAGACCGAACTCTATGGCTCTTTAGGCCAGACCGGTATTGGCCACGGCACCGGCAAGGCAGTGATCCTCGGCCTCTGTGGTTATTTACCGGAAAATTGTGACCCGGATCTGGTGCCGGGCATCCTGAAGCAAGTGGACGAACAGGAACAAATTACTTTAGCATCCGGTCATGTGGTGAACTTCGCCCGCGAAGGCGCCATTGTGTTCCACCGGCGCAAAACTTTAAAAGAACACAGCAATGGCATGGAGCTGATTGCTTATGATGCCAACAAGGAAATTGTGTTCAGCGAAATTTACTTTTCGATTGGCGGCGGTTTTATTGTCAAAGCCGAAGACTTTGCCAACGAGAAAAAAGCCGCCAGCCAGTTTGCTGCCGATAATCCACCGCCGTTTCCGTTTAACAGCGGTGCTGAGTTGCTGAAGCTCTGTAAAGAAAATGGCCTGTCGATTGCCGCGCTGATGATGGAAAACGAAAAAGTGCTGCGCAGTGAAAGCCAAATTGAAACCGAACTCGGCCTGATTTGGCAAACCATGTACAACTGCGTGCAACGCGGCATGAAAACCGAAGGCATTTTACCCGGTGGCCTCAAAGTCAAACGCCGCGCCCCGGCGTTGTATCGTCGCCTTTGCGCCGAGAAAAGCTCAGATCCGCTGCAGGTGATGGACTGGGTCAATTTGTTTGCACTCGCCGTCAACGAAGAAAACGCTGCCGGTGGCCGCGTGGTGACAGCACCGACCAATGGCGCCGCCGGTATTATTCCGGCTGTGCTGATGTATTACGACAAATTTATCCAGCCAGTCACGCCGGATATCTATACGCGTTATTTACTGACTGCAGCGGCTATCGGCATTTTGTACAAGAAAAACGCCTCTATCTCCGGCGCAGAAGTCGGCTGCCAGGGTGAAGTCGGCGTGGCCTGCTCGATGGCGGCCGGCGCTTTAACCGAAATTCTCGGCGGCTCGGTCGATAATGTCGAAAACGCGGCTGAAATCGGTATGGAACATAATTTGGGCCTCACCTGTGATCCTGTGGGTGGCCTGGTGCAGGTGCCGTGCATTGAACGCAATGCGATGGGCGCCGTCAAAGCCATTAACGCCTCACGTCTGGCGCTACGTGGTACCGGTGAGCATAAAGTGTCGCTGGATAAAGTGATTAAAACCATGTGGGACACCGGGCGCGATATGCAAAGCAAATACAAAGAAACTTCACGCGGCGGCCTTGCGGTCAACATTATTGAGTGTTAATCCGCACCAAGTTGCAATAATAAATCCGGGCGCAATTTCAGCGCCCGTTTTTTATGCAACGGCTGATGGCAGACAAAACCAAAAATTTCAGCTGCGAGAGCCGAATACCGGTCATCCTCAAAGACTTTACGCCAGACCGCACCTTACCAAGGGCGACGGGCTATTGCCGGAAAATCCTCCACCGGGCACGCATACGTTTTCAGTCGTGTTCGCGGTCTCGTGTCATGTTGTTGTCAAACAGACTATGCTAGTTTTGCCATATCGCCCAAAACTCAAGGTATGGTCGGGCACCTGGATCTTTTCAGCATAACGGAGTGAATCATGGCAATCAGCAAACAATACCTGAAAACTAAACCAGCCTGTAAAGTGACTTTTGTCGTCGCGGCAGAGCAAGCAGCCAGTGCAGAGTCGGTAGTGTTAGTCGGTGAGTTTAACGACTGGCAGGACAATGCAATGAAAAAGCAAAAAAATGGCGATTTCAGCCTGACCCTGACCTTGCCGAAAGACAGCAGTTATCAATTCCGCTATCGGCTGGGCCATAACGACTGGCGCAATGACGAACAGGCAGACGATTATGTGCCATCACCGGTTTCTTATGAGCAGAATTCACTGCTGCGGCTGTAACCGGTAAAAAAAACGGCAAACCTGGTCTGGGTTGCCGTTTTTTTATTTCTTCACGGTTTATCGTACCAACGACACTCAGCGTGCGCGTTTTAATATCAGGCAACCGATGGAATAGCCGGCGCCAAACGAACACAACACGGCGTGGTCATTGATCGCAAGCCCCTGTTTGTTCTGATGGAAAGCAATAATAGAACCGGCTGATGCGGTATTGGCATAGGTATCCAGCACTAAAGGCGCTTCACCTGGCTCAGGTTCACGGCCCAGAATCTTGCGCACCGCGAAGATATTCATATTGATATTGGCCTGGTGCAGCCACAGGCGCTTCAGATCCTGCGCAGTCAGGCCACAGGCTGCCATTTCGCCTTCAATCACTTCAGCCACCAGTGGCAACAACTCTTTAAACACTTTACGGCCTTGCTGGCGGAAAAACGGCACTAACGGCTCGGCGTCCGGGTAGCAGTGTTCAACATAGCTAACATCGCAGCGGATATTGTTGGAGAATTCGGTTTTTAACCGCATACCAACAATTTCAAAACTGTTGTCTGCCGTCGCAGTGTCCGCGGCTTCAATGATAGTCGCGCTACAGACATCGCCGAAAATAAAATGGCTGTCGCGACTGGTGTAATTGACCTGCGGCGAAGCAAATTCCGGATTGACAACTAACACCACAGAGGCGGTACCGCCGCGGATCGCATTGACTGCATTGCTGATAGCAAAAGTGGCACTGGAACAGGCCACATTCATATCAAAGGCATAACCTTTGGCACCCAATTGCTGTTGCAATTCAATCGATAAGGCCGGATAAGGCCGTTGCAGGTTTGATGCTGCGCAAATGATTAAATCAATTTGGTCTGGTGTTTTGCCGGCCTGAGCAATGGCTTCTTTTGCCGCAGCTAACGCCATTTCAACCATTTCCGGCAGTTCATCTTCGCCCCGGCGGCGAAAGACCGGTTGCATCACCTGCGGGTCCAGAATGCCTTCTTTGTACAACACATGACGGGACTTGATGCCTGAAGCTTTTTCAATAAATTCGCAGCTGGAATACTCCAGCGCAGTGACTTCGCCAGCCGCAATGGCTTCAGCGTTTTCGGCATTAAATAAATCGACATACTGATTAAAGCTGGCAACCAGTTCTTCGTTACTGACGGTTGCTTCAGGCGTAAAAACACCGGACCCGGTGATCAGAATTGATTTCATGAGGTGCTCCACTACGCCGGATCAAGAAGGTTGGATCTGGTCGGATGGGTTAGAAAAATTGCAGTATACCTCAGCTGCAAACACAAAGGCAGTAGCCAGTGCCGACTGCCTGTTCCCGGGCATGCTTAATGCGTCAGCGGCCGCTTTTCTTTGCCAAGCCGGATCACCACTGTCGATGCGACTTTGTCCTGGATCGCCTGCCGGTTCGGGTCCCAAAGTATCTGCAGAAAACCAAGTAACCCCGTCGCAATCCCTGCACCGTATCCGCCTTGCCGGCTGAAAGCGCCAAACAGATTCAGCTCTTTGCCATCCAGCTGGATCACTTTGATCCGCATCAACTTTTTTCCAATAGTCTGGCCATGGCACCAGGCAATAGTGGCTGTAAAATAGAATACCGCCCAACCGACGCCGATACCCAGATCTTCAAATATCCCCTTGACCCAGGCCACCACACTATGGGTGTTTTCATCCGGCAGATACCAGGGTAAGGCTTCTGGCGCCGGCTGGGCAGCTTTAGCTTCCGCGACTTTCGGCGGCGAAACTACAGGTAAATCTTCAAGCAGCGCATCACGGTAAAGCGGCCATTGTTCGGACGGAAAATCAGTGCCTTGCACTAAACCATCCATCATCTCAACCGCTGCGACTTTGTTGACCCCGGCCTTTCGCAGCATCCTGGCGGTTTTTTCCAGCTCTTTTTTCATACAACTCAGTTCGCAGCTTTCTGCCTGAATTTTCAGTGCTGTTGCCGCCAACAGCATCGCCTGATCGGAACTTAAGCTCATTTCTCCAACTTTTTGCTCTGCGTCCTCTTCGACAATCAGTTCCGGCATCCAGGTGGCAGACGCCACCAAAAACGCCGTGGCCAGCAGCAATACCAGCACATGATTAAATTTCTTAGCCTGTAGCCGGAACCAGATAAGATAAGTCATCACTGGCAGAATCAGCAGTAAACTTGCTTTCGCAAGCCCCGAGATAATGATGCCATCAATGCCCATCGCAATAGCTCGGCGCAGTGGGTGCGCAGTCGGCACGCCCAGCAGATTCGGGCAAACTTCAAACGCATATGGCGTGACAATTTCACGGCGTTCCTGCCGGGTCAGGGGCGCGCCGGTTTCACCTTGCGGCGGCGGCGTGGCCGGCAGTTCGTATTTATTTTCACGCATTGGGGCTGGCTCAATTCTCATCGGAATGAGACGATACTAACAATGCGGGTTCAATGCAGCAAGGGCTTAATATTTAAGCTTTAACTGATTGATAGCACTCGCTAAACCTTCCAATGTCAGACCAAACATCCGGCCTGAACAAAGCTGGTAAATTTGGTCTATTGAAGCATAATGCGGCCACCAGTTTTCGGGCTGCGGATTCAGCCAGACTGCTTGCGGAAATTGTGCCAACAGCCGTTTCAGCCAGACCTCACCGGCCTCACTGTTAAAATGCTCTACACTGCCGCCGGGATAGCTGATTTCGTAAGGTCCCATCGTGGCATCACCGACAAAAATCAGTTTGTAATCATGGCTATAGGTGTGAAGAAGCTGCGTAGTTGCTATCGCATCCTGCGGCCGGCGCTTTTCATCCCGCCACAGCGTTTCATAAACACAATTATGAAAATAAAAAAATTCCAGATGCTTAAATTCAGCCCGCACGGCATTAAACAATTGGCGGCATTCATGGATGTAATCATCCATCGAGCCACCGATATCAAACAGCAGCAATAACTTCACCGCATTGTGCCGCTCACGTTGATAACGTAAATCAAGCAGCCCGCCTTGTTTGGACGTTGCGCTGATAGTGTCGTTTAAATCCAGCTCACTCTGCGCGCCGCTTCTGGCAAAACGCCGTAACTGCCGAAGTGCTAGCTGCAGACTGCGGTTATTCAGTACTTCATCACTGGAAAGACTTTGAAACTGGCGCTGGTCCCAGACTTTAACTGCCCGCCGGGCACCGCTGCCCTGCTGGCCGATGCGGATACCTTCCGGGTGAAAGCCATAAGCGCCAAATGGCGAAGTGCCGCCGGTGCCAATCCATTTATTACCGCCGGCGTGGCGCGCTTCCTGTTCGGCCAGCCGTTCCCGAAACGCCTTGAGTAACGCTTCCAGGCCGCCAAGGCTTTGCAGTGCTGCTTTGTCTTCCGCCGATAACTGGCGCAAAAACCCGGGTGTCAGCCAGTCATCCGGAATAGCGCTGAGTAAATCCAGCTGCTCCATGCCGTCGAAGTATTCGGCGCAGGCGCGGTCGAATTTGTCATAGTCAGTCTCGTTTTTGACCCAGCACAGCCGCGCCAGCTGATAAAACTGCTCCAGATCAGCAAACACCAGCTTCTGCTGGAGAGCGC
>CAMLNG010000077.1 GCA_946481195.1 uncultured Chromatiaceae bacterium | reverse complement strand
AAATCTCAAATCTCAAATCTCAAATCTCAAATCTCAAATCTCAAATCTCAAATCTTGAGATATACCCCCGTCAACCTTGTAACCGCGGTATTCATTAAGTGAGCGGCTTACTATCAGTGGTAGTCATTTCAAACTTGTTTTAAATATCGGCAATACGAAATCCGTCGCCAAGCGGGTGACGCTAAAGGATGTGATTTCAATACGACTATTGCCAATCTAAATCTAATTGAGCTTGCTCAGCCTGACTTTTTAAACCGACATGAATACCGACCAAACGTACTGCTTTGCCTTGGCCGCGTTGCCAGGCTTGAGTCAACAACTGCTGCAGCAGTTGAAAACATAATTCAGGATGTTGCCGCTCTATAGTTGTTTGATGAAAGTCTTGGAATTTTAATTTAATGCCCACTTTGTGGATGTGTTCCTGTGCGCCGCACCGTTCAATTCTTCGTAGTAGTTTCTGATACATGTCGGCAAGTGGCTGTAGACTTTGTTCAGGTTGAGACAAGTCCTGACTGAAGGTTTGTTCTACTGCGACTGACTTTCGTTCGCGTTCTGTGTGAACAGCGCGATGGTCAATTCCCTGACTGCGTTCTAACAGAACTTCGGCAAAACTGCCGAACTCCCGCACCAACAGAGGCAGATCTACATTCTGCACGTCGCTGCAGCGATGCAGCCCGAATTTAGCCAATTTTTCTGCGGTTTTTTGCCCAACGCCAGGTATTTTACGCAGTGGCAGATGGGCGACAAAGGCACTGACCTGGTCAGGAGGTATCACAAATAAACCATCAGGTTTGTTTTCATCACTGGCAATTTTTGCCAGAAATTTATTCGGTGCAACACCGGCTGAGGCCGTCAGGCCGGTTTCCTGAAAAATGGTTTGGCGAATATGTTCGGCGATACGCGTTGCGCTGCCCTGAAACATGTCGCAATCAGAAACATCAAGATAAGCTTCATCCAGAGACAACGGCTCAACTGTGTCGGTATACCGATGAAAAATTGCCTGGATACAGGTACTCACCGCTTTGTATTTTTCCATGTGGCCGGGGATCAAAATCAATTGCGGGCAGAGTTTAAACGCCTGGCCTGTAGGCATCGCAGAACGTACGCCAAAAGCCCGGGCTGGATAATTACAGGTACTGATCACACCCCGTTCTGTTCTGCTGCCACCTATGGCAAGTGGGACATGTTGCCAGGCAGGGTTGTCCCGCATTTCGACTGCAGCGAAAAAACAATCCATGTCGATATGAATAATTTTGCGCATTATTAATGATAGCTGTATGAATATACAGCTATCATAGCCAGAATAAACTATCTGTAAAGGGCTTGTGGCAAGTTGCGGAAAAAAACTGGCTTTCTCTGACAATATCAGCTTTCTAACTGCTCTGATGTGCAAAAGAATGCATATTTATGGATGTTCAGACGTCTAATTTTGCAGTGCAGACTGGTCTCATCCGGTGTATCATACCGCGCAGTTTTTGTATCTTAATTTGCGACTGTGCCAAAGCAGGAGAAACCATGTTAAAGCGTGAAATGTCGATTGCCGATTTTGATCCACAATTATGGCAAGCTATTGTTGATGAAACTCAGCGTCAGGAAGATCACATTGAGCTGATCGCTTCTGAGAACTACTGCAGCCCACGTGTGCTGCAGGCCCAAGGTTCACAGCTGACCAACAAATATGCCGAAGGTTACCCGCATAAACGCTACTACGGTGGTTGTGAATACGTTGATATCGCTGAAGATTTAGCTATCGCTCGTGCCAAAGAACTGTTTGGTGCTGATTATGCGAACGTCCAGCCACATTCTGGTTCTCAAGCAAACTCGGCGGTGTTTCTGGCGCTGTTAAACGCTGGTGATACCATTCTCGGTATGAGCCTGGCGCACGGTGGTCACCTGACTCACGGCGCAACGGTCAGCTCATCAGGTAAGCTGTACAAAGCTGTACAGTACGGCCTGCACCCGGAGACTGGCGTAATTGATTATGATCAGGCTGAAGCGTTGGCGCTTGAACACAAACCAAAACTGATCATTGCCGGTTTCTCGGCGTATTCAGGGATTGTTGACTGGCAACGTTTCCGTGACATCGCGGACAAAGTTGGTGCTTACCTGATGGTCGATATGGCACACGTCGCAGGTTTGGTTGCTGCAGGTTTATATCCAAACCCAGTGCCAATTGCTGATGTAGTGACTACGACCACACACAAAACACTGGCTGGTCCTCGTGGTGGTCTGATTCTGGCACGCAAAAACGAAGAAATTGAAAAGAAACTGAATTCTGCAGTATTTCCAGGCGGTCAGGGTGGTCCTCTAATGCACGTGATTGCGGCAAAAGCAGTCGCATTCTTAGAAGCGTTACAGCCTGAGTTCAAGACTTACCAACAACAAGTGCTGAAAAACGCTGTCGCCATGTGCGATGCTATGAAAGCACGTGGTTACAAAATCGTCTCTGGCGGCACGCAAAACCACCTGTTCCTGATGGACCTGATTGACAAAGACATCACCGGGAAAGAAGCAGATGCATGGTTAGGTCAGGCGCATATCACCGTGAACAAAAACTCAGTGCCTAATGACCCGCGTTCACCTTTCGTGACTTCAGGTCTGCGTATCGGTACCCCGGCTATTACGCGTCGCGGTTTTAAAGAAGCTGAAGCGCAAACGGTCGCTAATCTGATTTGTGACGTACTGGATAGCCGTGGTGATGCCGCGGTGATCGAAAAAGTCCGCGCACAGGTCTCCAGCTTATGTGCGGGTTTCCCGGTATACGCTTAAGTTTAGGCGCTACTGCCTGACAGCTGTCAGGCTGAAGTGATATCATGGCCGCCTTTCGCGGCCATTGTTTTTTCAGGAGAAGTCCTGTGTTTTGTCCTTTTTGCCGGGCGGACGATACCAAAGTCATCGATTCGCGTTTGGTTGCTGATGGTTATCAGGTCAGACGGCGGCGTGAATGTACCGCATGTCATGAACGTTTCACCACTTTTGAAGCTGCCGAACTGGTGATGCCACGGATAATTAAGCGTGATGGCTCGCGCGAGCCTTACAATGAAGACAAACTGCGCAGCGGCCTGCAGCGTTCACTGGAAAAACGTCCGGTGCCGACCGAGGACGTGGAATCGCTGATCACTAAAGTTGAGTCTCAGTTACGAGCAACAGGCGAACGTGAAGTGCAGAGTGAAATGATTGGACATCTCATCATGGAACAATTACTGCTGCTGGATAAAGTCGCGTATGTCCGTTTTGCTTCTGTTTACCGGTCTTTCAAAGACATTCGTGAATTTGGTGAAGAAATTGCCCGGCTCGGAGACGACCCGACATGACAGCCACCGCATTTTCAAAGTCCGATCATCAATTTATGCAGCGGGCCCTCGAGCTCGCCCAGCTTGGCCGCTTCACCACGCCGCCCAATCCGAACGTTGGCTGTGTCATTGTGAAAGATGGCGAGGTCGTAGGGGAAGGTTATCACCGCCAGGCCGGCGGGCCGCATGCTGAGGTTTTTGCATTACGTCAGGCTGCTGATGCCGCAAAAGGCGCCACTGCTTATGTCACACTGGAACCCTGCAGCCATTTTGGCCGCACACCGCCGTGCGCAGATGCTTTAATTGCTGCCGGATTAAAACGGGTGGTCGTGGCTATGCTAGACCCGAATCCAAAAGTTGCAGGCTCTGGTGTCGAACGGCTCAGAGCTGCCGGCATTCAGGTGGATGTTGGCTTGTTGGATACGCAGGCGGAAGCACTGAACCCTGGTTTTTTGCACAAAATGCGTACCAGGTTGCCTTATGTCCAGCTAAAACTGGCCTGTAGTACTGACGGCAAAGTTGCGCTGGCAAACGGTGAGAGTAAATGGCTGACTGGTACAGCGGCCCGCGAAGACGTCCAACTCTGGCGCGCGCAAAGCTGCGCTATTCTGTCGACAGCTGAGACAGTCAAAGTGGATAAAGCACTGCTCAATGTGCGCTCTGCAGCCGTGACTCCATTAGAAAACGGTAGTATTCGCCAGCCGCTGCGGGTAATTCTGGACCGGCGTTGTCGTCTGACTGGTTTTGAGCCGCTGTTTCAGCAGGGCGGTGAAGTTCTGCTTTGTCACGCTGGCCCGGCTGATGAATGGCCTGAATTGACGCCAACAGCTGTCGCCAAAGTCAGTCGGCTTCGGCTCGGGCTTGATGCTGTTGGCCAGCTTGACCTGAATGAGTTACTCCATACTTTAGCCAATTCGCAAATTAACGTGTTATGGGTCGAAGCGGGCAGCACGCTCGCAACCTCATTCTGGCGGCAAGATCTGATTGATGAATTGGTTCTTTATCAGGCCCCCATGTTGTTGGGGGCTGACGCCAAGCCGATGCTGCAGGCGGGGAGCCTGACTGAACTCTCACAGGCGCCGCGTTGGCAATGGCAGGATATCCGGCAGATTGGTGACGACTTGCGGCTGACGGCATTAATGAAAACGAAAGCGCTCCCGAAGCGCTGAGGAAGCAGGATGTTTACCGGTATTATCGAAGCGACAGGCAAAATCAGTAAGATCCAACACAGTGGTCAGGACGCACAGATAACTATTCACAGTGATACGCTGGATTTTTCCGACGTTAAATTAGGCGACAGTATTGCCAGCAACGGCGTGTGCCTGACAGTGACGGCGCTCGGTGCCAATAGTTTCAGCGCGGATGTGTCAGGTGAAACATTAAACCGCACGCTGTTTGGCAGTTATCAGATTGGCCAGCGTATCAATCTGGAAAAAGCGCTGCTGCCAACCACACGCTTAGGTGGCCATTTGGTCAGCGGTCATGTCGATGGCATTGCACTGGTCAGCAAAATCGAAAAAACCGGCCAAAGCTGGCAAATCTATCTGCAGTCCCCGGCAGAACTGAGCCGATATATTGCCGAGAAAGGTTCAGTCACCATTGATGGCGTGAGCCTTACCGTGAATGAATTAACCAACGAGGGTTTTCGGCTGACGATAGTGCCGCATACAGCTCGCGAAACGACAATTCAGTCGCTGAAAGCCGGCAGTAAAGTCCATATTGAAGTGGATTTGCTGGCGCGTTATCTCGAACGCTTATTACAAGGTAGGCAGCACGCAGCACCTGCTTCTGCTGTCACCATGAACTTATTACAACAAAGCGGTTTTCTCTGAGTCTTCCCCTGAAAAGCAAGACTAAACCTGTACCCGAGGATTTGAGATGCAATTAAATACCCCAACCGAAATTATCGACGATATCCGCAACGGCAAAATGGTGATCCTGATGGATGACGAAGACCGTGAAAACGAAGGCGATTTGGTGATGGCGGCCGAGTATGTCACGCCGGATGCAGTTAATTTTATGGCGACGTATGGTCGAGGCCTGATTTGTCTGACACTGACGCGACAGCGCTGCAAGCAACTGGATTTGCAGTTGATGGTTGATAAGAACAAATCGCCGTTTTCGACTGCTTTTACCGTGTCGATTGAAGCAGCAGAAGGCGTAACGACCGGTATTTCAGCGGCGGACCGCGCCCGCACTGTAAAAGCTGCGGTGGCGCGTGATGCCAAACCAGCGGATATCGTGCAGCCCGGGCATATTTTTCCATTGATGGCGCAGGATGGTGGTGTCCTAGTTCGTGCCGGTCATACCGAAGCTGGTTGCGATTTGGCCCGGTTGGCCGGGCTTGAACCGGCCGCGATGATTGTCGAAATCCTCAACGAAGACGGTACTATGTCGCGCCGGCCGGATTTGGAAAAATTTGCCGCCAAGCATGGTATCAAAATCGGTACTATTGCCGATTTGATCGAATACCGCAATTTAAATGAAACAACTATTGAACAAGTCGCCCGCTGCAATTTACCCACAGCTGCCGGTGATTTTGAGCTGGTGACTTTCCGTGACACCATCGACAATCAGCTGCATTTCGCTTTGGTTAAAGGCCAGATTGAGGCCGAGCAGCCGACTCTGGTCCGGGTTCACTTACATGATACTTTCAGCGATTTGCTGCTGTCGAACCGTGGTGCCAATCGCAGTTTTTCGCTGCAGTGCGCGATGGAGCGTATTCAGCAGGAAGGCGGGGTGCTGGTACTGCTCGGCAAGCAGGAATCTACCGATGATTTAATTCGCACCGTGGAATATTTTGCCGCTGAGGACAGAGGCGAAAAACCAAGAGCTGCAGCCTGGAAAGGTACCAGTCGCAATGTGGGGGTCGGCTCACAAATTCTGGCCAGTCTCGGTGTGAAAAAAATGCGCTTGCTTAGTCAGCCGAAGCGTTATCACGCACTGTCTGGTTTTGGTCTGGAAGTGGTCGATTACGTTTCAGAATAAGCTGAATAAAAGCAGGATGGAAAAGGCCGGATTTGTGCTATCATATGCGGCCTTTTTCACAAAGTACTTCATAAAAGAGGATCTCCGATGCAGGTGATTGAAGCTGGCTTGTCCGCCAAAGGAAAAAAGTTTGCCATCGTTGTGGCGCGTTTTAACAGCTTTATCGTCGAAAGTCTGCTCGACGGTGCCGTAGATACCTTGAAGCGTGTTGGTAATGTCGACGACGCAGATATCACGGTGGTACGGATCCCTGGTGCTTTTGAATTACCACTGGCAGTGCAGAAAGTTGCGGCCAGTAAACAATATGATGCCATCATCGCACTGGGTGCAGTGATCCGCGGTGGCACTCCACACTTTGAATATGTCGCCGGTGAATGCACCAAAGGTATTGCTCAGGTCATGATGCAATACGGCTTACCGGTGTCTTTTGGCGTGCTGACGGTCGAAAGTATCGAGCAGGCTATCGAACGGGCCGGTACCAAAATGGGCAATAAAGGCGGAGAAGCTGCGTCTTCTGCGCTGGAAATGGTCAACGTACTGGCTCAACTCTAGGATTTTTGCATGAAACCGAATGTACGTCGTCAGTCCCGTTCTCTGGCTGTTCAAGGGATTTATAGCTGGCAGGTCAGCAAAAACCCGATTGGTGATATTGAGCAACAATTGTTGCTGGAACAAAACACCAAGCATCTGGATGTCGGATTTTTTCAGGATTTATTGCGCGGCGTTGTAGTCAACCTGAACGTGCTGGATGATGCATTAAAGCCTTTTGTTGAACGTCCGTTTGAAGAAATCGATTTGGTAGAAAAAGCTATTCTCCGGGTGTCGGCTTATGAACTGAAGTTCCGTCCTGATGTGCCATATAAAGTGGTGATCAACGAAGCGATTGAACTCGCCAAAGCCTTCGCCGCCGATGACAGTCATAAATTCGTCAACGGCATCCTCGATAAAGCAGTCAGGCTACTGCGACCAAACTGATGGAGAGCCGGCGAAAGTCGGCTTTTTTATGCACGAGTTTGAACTGATTGAACAATGTTTCGCCCGCTCTGGTTATCGTCGCAATGACGTTAGTATCGGTGTTGGCGATGATGGTGCCGTGATCCAGGTCCGCGATGGCTTTGATCTGGTGGTAACCACAGACACCATGGTGCAAGGGGTACATTTTTTCCCCGATGTAGATCCACGCTCGCTTGGCCATAAACTGGTTGCGGTCAATGTCAGCGATTTGGCGGCAATGGGCGCTGAGCCTTGCTGGTTATCGCTTGGCCTGACCTTGCCAGCTGTAGATGATGAATGGCTGAAAGCTTTTGCTGAAGGCTTGAGTGAAACAGCTGATTATTACAATTGCCAGCTGGTGGGCGGTGATACCACACGTGGCCCATTAACGCTGACCTTATGTGCCAAGGGTATAGTGCCACGTGGTAAAGCACTGAGCCGCGCCGGCGCCAAGACCGGCGACTATATCTACGTCACCGGCACTTTAGGTGACGCGGCTTTTGGTCTGCAAGTGGAACAGGGCAAGGCTGAGGTTAGTAAAAAACACCGTGGTCATGTGATGCAGCGTTTTCATTACCCAACTGCCCGGGTGGCTATAGGCCAGGCGCTACGCACTATCGCCAGTAGTTGTATGGATATCTCTGACGGATTATGCGGTGATTTACCGCATATCCTGAAACGGTCCAATGCCGGCGCAATTATTGATATCGGTAAAATTCCGATGTCACAGGCGCTGAAAGACAGCTGCGACTGGCAGCAGGCGCTGAAGTTTGCTTTATCCGGCGGTGAGGATTATGAGTTGCTGTTTACGGTCCCAGAAGACAAACGCGGCTCGCTGGAAGTGTTATTGTCACCTTATGGGGTCCCGGTAACCTGTATCGGCCGTATCACCGGTGCAACCGGTAAACTCGAATTACGGCATCTGGATCAGCCTTTTAGCTATCAGCACAGCGGATATCAGCATTTTTGATGAGAAAACAACCTTTTAATCTGCGGCGCTGGCAGCACCTGGTCGCAACGGGGCTGGGCTCAGGTCTCGCGCCTTTTGCACCTGGTACTTTTGGTACTTTGGCCGCTGTGCCACTGGTCTTTGCACTGGCACAGCTGCCGCTGCTGTGGTCTGCCGCGCTGGTCCTGGTGCTGGCAGCACTCGGTGTCTATGTGAGCGAGATCACCAGCCGCGACTTGGGCGTCGAAGACCATGGTGGCATCGTCATCGACGAGGTCGTAGGTTTTGCTTTGACCATGTGGGCGTTACCGTTGGAATGGCCTTGGTTGCTGGCCGGCTTTTGCCTCTTTCGGTTGTTGGATATTGTAAAACCCTGGCCGGTACGGTTTTTTGACCAGCACGTCACCGGAGGTCTGGGGGTGATGGCAGATGACATCGTCGCCGGAGTGCTGGCTTGTTGCTTACTGCATGGTGTATCGTTAGCGCTGTAAGCTCCGTTTTCACGGTTCACAGGTTGCTATGCTTCTGAAACAATTCTGTTTTTTCCTGATTCTATCGATGTTCGCCAGCCATTCAGTGCTGGCGGCAGAGTCAGCCACACAATCTATTTACGATTATGACATCAAGCAATGGACTGCAGTTGACGGCTTGTCTAATAACTCGGTCCGCGCGGTCACTCAGGACCAGCAGGGGTATCTGTGGGTTGGTACTTTGGAGGGCCTCAACCGCTTTGACGGCAGCCATTTCGAAAGTTTCAGTAGTATCAACACCAGACGGCAGTTGATCGGCAACGTCATCACACGGCTTTATACTGATAGTCAGGGCTATATTTGGGTCGGTACTATGACAGGCTTGTCTGGCCTGAATAGCCGGGAGCTGAAGTTCGACCGTTACAATATCCTCGGTGAAGTGACAGCTATTGCTGAAGTGGGTGAACGTGAGATTTGGGTTGCTGCGGACAACCTGTTTCGGGTTCGTGACGGTCAGGTCAGTCGGGTTGAAGAAATTAAGGAACCGGTCAGCCAGATTGCCGTTTCCGCTGAACATGTTTGGGTCAGCAGCAGCAAATATTTATACAAACTGGCCCGCAATGGCCAGCTCGATAAAATCAGTTTACCCGCCAACTTAGCGCAACACCCGATCTACGATTTACTCTGGCATGATGGTGTCATGTATCTGGCCAGTGAGCAGGGGTATTATTTCGTTGACCCATCGGGCGCCATTCGTGCGGCAGAATTACCGCTGGAGCGCGACACGCCGGTGTACCAGCTATATCAGGACAGCCAGAATGGCAGCTGGGTCTCAAGTTACGACAAACTATTTTACCGGCATCAGCAACAAGCCTGGCAGGTCATCAGCAGGGATGAACTCGGCAGTGCAACTCAATTTAACGACATCTACGAAGACCAACAGCAAAATGTCTGGCTTGGGAGTTTTGGTGATGGCCTGTACCGGGTAAGCCGCGGCAAAATCAAGCGGGTGATAGGCCAGGGGCAGCAGGATGTTATGGTGCGAAGTGTGGTGCGCACAGCTGATGACCAGCTGTTGGTGGCCTCCAGCCAGCGCCTTGGTGTGCTTGATAAATCTCAGCGTTACACCGAAATCTCATTACATGGGGATGTGCCGCTTAATGTGGTACAGGACTTTGAACCGGATGGCGACAGCTGGCTGCTGGCGACCGACAATGGGCCAAAACGCCTGCGGCTCAGTGATGGTCTGCTCAGTACGCTGGTTGACGATTTACGTGGTGTAAAAACCAAGACAGTGAAAAAGCGCCAGGCCGGTGGTTTCTGGCTCGGGACCAACGACGGTTTGTTTTATTATCAGCAGGAATTAACCCCATTTGCCTTAAACCATGATCTTGAGTCCAGCGTCATTACCTTTGTGCAGGATAATCCTGACAAGCTATTAATCGGCACGACACGGGGTGCTTACCAGTATCAGCAGGACAAACTATTGCGGATTGGCTTAGGCACACCGCTGTATAACGCTTTTGTCACAACCATGCTGCAGTTGCCACAAGGCCCGCTGGTGGTTGGCACTGTTGATGATGGGCTTTTTGTCCGGATGTTTGACGGTAAGTGGCTGCAGTTTGACACTGCCAGTGGTCTGCCGTTTGAACCTGTGGTTAGTTTGTATCAGGACGCGGCTTCTGGCTATGTCTGGGTTAGTACCCTCAAAGGTATCTTCCGCTTTTTGCCGCAGCAGTTAACCGACAGTCCGTCCGGGCGCAATCTGTTTGAAGAAGTACTGACACCTTATGAACGTCAGCTTGGCACTGCGCCGGGCCGCTGCTGTAACGGCTCTGGTGCCAGTAAAGTGGCTTTCTGGCAGGAGCAACTGTGGTATCCGACGTTAAAAGGCCTGGTTGCCGTACCGGTGAAGCTCAAAGCCAGCAGCAGCCAAAGCTACAGACCTATGGTGCAGCAGGTGATGGCGCAGAAAAGTTATAGTCTGCTGCCAGAACAAAACCGGCTGGTATTGGAAACCGACGAACGAAACCTATCGATCCGCTATACGGCGGTCGATTTCCTCAAACCGATGGCGCTGGAATTTCGCTATCAGTTGGTAGGTTTTGATCAGGACTGGCATCTGGCTGCAGGCCGTCGCGATGCGATTTATACCAACCTGCCGGCCGGCAGGTATCAGTTCCGCCTGCAGGCGCGGAACCTGAACCAGAGTTGGGAAGTGGCAGGGCAGACTGAGCTGGAGCTGGTGATCCCACGGCGATTTGATGAAACTGTAATGTATCGCGGTTTATGGCTGTTGTTAGGTTTGTTTGTTCTCTATGGCTTGTTTTGGCTCGCCCGGCGCAATGTACAGCTGCGTGAA